>CAZVDW010000273.1:0-2489 GCA_964625645.1 uncultured Rhodospirillaceae bacterium | reverse complement strand
GGCGGCGGCATCTTTCTTGCCCTGCTGGTGCTCGCGGCCATCCTGGTACCGTTGCTGAACCAATTGCTGCCGGCAACCTCGCCGTTCCATGTGCCGACCTACATGGTCAGCCTGTTCGGCAAATATCTCTGCTTCGCCCTGCTGGCGCTGAGTGTCGACCTGATCTGGGGCTATTGCGGCATATTGAGCCTCGGCCACGGCGCCTTCTTCGCGCTGGGCGGCTATGCCATGGGCATGCACATGATGCGCCAGATCGGCGATCGCGGCGTCTATGGCAATCCGAACCTGCCCGACTTCATGGTCTTTCTCGATTGGCCGGAACTGCCTTGGTACTGGTACGGTTTCGACAATTTTGCCTTTGCCGCCCTGATGGTCGCGCTTGTGCCGGGCACGCTGGCCTTCGTCTTCGGCTGGCTGACTTTCCGCTCGCGCGTCACCGGCGTCTACCTCTCTATCATGACCCAGGCCATGACCTTCGCGCTGCTGCTCGCCTTTTTTCGCAACGACATGGGTTTTGGCGGCAATAACGGCCTCACCGACTTCAAGGACCTGCTCGGCTTCAGCTTGCAGGCGGACGGCACGCGCCTATGGCTTTACGTCGCCTCGGCGATCGCGCTGGCGCTCGGCTTTCTGCTATCGCGGTATCTCGTCACCTCGCGTTTAGGGCGCGTGCTGGTGGCGGTTCGCGACGCCGAGAGCCGAACCCGCTTCCTCGGCTATCGCGTCGAGTACTACAAGCTCTTCGTCTTCGTGCTGTCGGCCGTCCTGGCCGGTATTGCCGGCGCGCTCTACGTGCCGCAGGTCGGCATCATCAATCCGGGCGAGTTCGCGCCGGCCAATTCCATCGAGATCGTCATCTGGGTCGCCATCGGCGGCCGCGGCACGCTGTTCGGCGCCGTGCTCGGCGCCATTCTGGTAAACTATGCCAAGAGCTATTTCACTGGCGCCCTGCCCGAGCTCTGGCTGTTCGTGCTTGGCGGGCTGTTCATCAGCGTCACGATCTTCCTGCCCAAGGGTATCGTCGGCGCCGTCTCGAGCCTGCGCCTGACGCTGACGCGCAAACGTCCCATACGGCAACCCGTGGAGATGATGGCCGGTGAGTGACATTGCCCACAAGCTGCTGGCGCCCGGGGAAGTCGCGGCGAGCGCGCCCGAGCCCGGCGACGCCCTGCTCTATGTTGAAGGCGTCAGCGTGAGCTTCGATGGCTTCAAAGCGCTGAACGACCTCAATTTCCACGCCTCCGCCCGCCAGATGGAAGCCGTCATAGGCCCCAACGGCGCCGGCAAGACGACCATGATGGACGTGATCAGTGGCAAGACAAAGCCTGACCAGGGCCGCCTGATCTTCCGTGGCGACGTCGACCTCACCAAGCTCGACGAGGCAGCCATCGCCAATCTCGGCATCGGGCGCAAATTCCAGAAGCCCACGGTGTTCGAGAACCACACCGTGTTCGACAATCTGGAACTGGCTTTGAAGGGCGACCGCGGTGTCTTCCATGCGGTCTTCAAGCGTCTTGCCGCCGACGAACAGGTGCGCATCGAGGAGGTGCTCGGCATTATCTCGCTAACGGCGGACGCGCGCCGCCGCGCCGGCGACCTGTCCCACGGCCAGAAGCAGTGGCTTGAGATCGGCATGCTGCTGATGCAGGACCCGGAGCTGCTGATGGTCGACGAGCCTGTCGCCGGCATGACCGACACCGAGACGGAACAGACCGCCCGGCTTTTGCGCCACATTGCCGAAACCCATTCCGTGATGGTGGTCGAGCACGACATGGACTTCGTGCGCGCGCTCGACACCCGCGTCACCGTTCTGCACGAAGGCTCGGTCATCGCCCAAGGCTCCCTCGACACAGTTCAGAACGACGAGCGCGTAATCGAGATCTATCTGGGACGCTGAGACATGCTGAACGTCCAGGCCATCGATTTGCATTACGGTGCCAGCCAGGCCCTGCGCGGCATATCGCTTGAAGCGGCGATTGGCGAGGTGACCTGCGTATTGGGTCGCAACGGTGTCGGCAAGACCAGCCTGTTGCGCGCCATCGTCGGCCAGCACAAGGTCAGCGCCGGGCGCATCCGCTGGGAAGACAAGGACATCACGACGCAGCCCGCGCACAGGCGTGCCGGCGCCGGTATCGCCTACGTGCCTCAGGGTCGGGAAATCTTTCCCCTGCTCACGGTCGAAGAGAACCTGCGGACCGGCTTCGCCGCGGTCTCCCGCCCCGACCGTAGCGTTCCGGCGCGCGTGTTCGAGCTGTTTCCGGTGTTGGAGTCCATGTTGCGCAGACGCGGCGGCGATCTGTCCGGCGGCCAGCAACAGCAGCTCGCCATTGCCCGCGCCCTGGTCATGCGCCCGCGAATGCTGGTGCTCGATGAGCCCACAGAAGGCATTCAGCCTTCGATCATCAAGGATATCGAAGCCGTCATCCGCGTCTTGCGGGAGGAGGGCGAGATGGCCATCCTGCTGGTCGAGCAGTATTTCGAGTTCGCCC
>CAZVDW010000272.1:0-1620 GCA_964625645.1 uncultured Rhodospirillaceae bacterium | reverse complement strand
ACCACTCGGGCACCCCTCCGCGCGCACGTCAGCCCGCAAGCGCCAACTCACCGCAACCGCGGCAACGCCCGACTATGGCTTTTGCGGCCAGAAGTCAACCGGTCTGTCGGCACAAACACGGGGGCTTTCCGCGGTCTTCTGCGGCACGTCGAACCGCGGTGCGTTTGCGCCGCGCCGTCGCGGGGCAATATAAGTCTCCGCATGGTCAGGCGCAAGCATCGACCAAGCGGCAGGGAAACCAGGAATTCAAAGGCTTCCGACGACGACCGTCGCGATGCGGGCAGCTATTGGCTCTATGGTGTCCATGCCGTCGAGGCGGCGCTCGCCAATCCGAGCCGTAGCGCCGGCCGTCTGCTGCTGAGCGAGGAAGCCGCGGCCCGGTTTCGGCTGCCGGCGTCAGCACCACCGACCGAGATCGCCAGCCGGCGGCAAATTGCCGAGCACCTGCCGGCCAACGCCGTGCACCAGGGGGTGGCGCTTCTGACCGAGCCGTTGCCCGAGGTCGGCCTCGAGGCGGCGCTGGCGCGCGGCACCGGGCAAGACCGCCGCGTCGTCCTGCTGGACCAGGTCAATGACCCCCAAAACGTCGGCGCCGTGCTGCGATCGGCCGCTGCCTTCGACGCCGCGGCGGTGGTTCTGACGCGCCGCCACGCGCCACCCGAAGGTGCTGCTTTGGCCAAGGCCGCCTCCGGCGCCCTGGAAAGGGTGCCACTGGTCCGCGTCGCCAACTTAGCCCGGGCGCTGGAGGACCTGGCGCGCCTGGGCTTCTGGCGCATCGGCCTCGACGCTGGCGCAGAGGCAAGCCTGCCGGAGGCGGATATGAGTGGCGACGTCGCTCTCGTGCTGGGTGCCGAGGGCTCGGGCCTCCGCCGCCTGACGGCGGCCGGCTGCGACCAACTGGCGCGCTTGGAGATGGCGCAGGCGGTGACCTCGCTCAACGTCTCGGCGGCGGCCGCGATCACGCTCTTCCTCGCCTACCAGGCGGCACATTGAGGTCGCGACAAGGGGCTCGGACCTCGGCTCCGCATATCACGTCCTTTTGAGCTTGAATTGATCCCCAAAGGGCCCAATTCAGGAGCAGAGTCCCATATTAGTAGTGTGCACCCCGATCCCCCACGACGCAGCCGAGCTTGCGTGCGTTGGCTACGCGGAATCGATGAGTTGGAGTTCTTGCCATGAAGAGATTTTTCGCCGCCCTGGGCGTCGCCGCCATCGCGGCCACTTCGGTCCAAGCCACGGCACAGGACATGCCAGCGGAATGTCTCGGCCAGGCCAATATGGAAAGCTACCTCGACCGTGCCTTCAGCGAGACCCGCGTCGCCGTCGCCCAGTTGGAGAATGGCAATCGGGTCGAGCTCTTCGCCTCGCGCCGCGGCTCCTGGACCCTGGTCGAGATGACCCCGGACGGCCAGGGCTGCATCCAGGCGCACGGCAGCCGGATGCGGGTCGAGCGCTCGAACCTGCCCAAGCGCCCAGCCTCCTGAGCGACGCGGCGATCCCTCAGCGCCGATAGGCCTTCGGCACGTAGAAGATGAAGTCGTTGCGCTTCTTGACCTTGTGGCAGGTGTGGCAATAGGCGACGTCGGCGGCGTTGTCACCTTCGGTGTCGCCGAAGTAGCT
>CAZVDW010000271.1:0-5665 GCA_964625645.1 uncultured Rhodospirillaceae bacterium | reverse complement strand
TTGATAATGACTCATTTGATGGCCCGAGGTGGTTTTCCGGGTAGGAGCGGCGCGCCGGGTGATGTGAGGCATCGGCCAAGCGTCGCGACGCATCCGGAGAGCCGCCTCGGGCCACCGCAGGCCGCGCGCCTTTCGCCGCTGGCGTCGTCGCGGGCCGCTTGTCGTGGGGGGGCACGACGGCGCGACCCGCTCCTAGCCAGCGGCGAAAATCGTGCGGTCAAATGGGTCATTATCAATGCACCTTGGTATAAGGTGCCGCCGGCTCGTCGCGCCAGGCGACCAGGTGCATGCGAATGGCACCGAAAAGATTGCTTGTGTGCAGGCGCACCGGTACCGGCGGCAAGTCGTCGCGAACACGCCCCAGATAGATCGAGAATTCAGAGGGATAGCGTTGCGCCAGGCGCCGCTTACGAAAGCCTGCCAGGCGCTCGATGGCGACGACGCATTCGCTAGCCGGGCCGCCATAGGCGTTATAGTCGGTCGCCTTCAACAGCCAATCGCCGCCGTGACGCGAGACCATGTCGTAGCGCCGCTTGCCGTCGAAGACCCGTATCCGGGCCTCGCAGGAGCCATTGGCGGCGAGGGTCTGCATGAGGGTCAGGACGGCGCTGGTCGGATCGACGGTGCCGGCGATCAGGTCATCGCCAAGCGGCGTATCCGGGGCTTCGGCGGCTGGATCGAAAACCACCGTGGGAACGCTGTCCGACCAGGTCAGGGTAACGCTACGCTCGCCTTCGTCCTCATCGTTGGCCGTGCCGCGAAAGCGGGCGGGCATGGCGACGGCGCCGGCCGTCGTGCCATTGGCCTCGGCGACATAGGAGGCTGCGATTATGCGGGCGACCAGGCCGTCGGTGCGGGCGCTGACGGCCATATGGTAGTCGTCGGCTTCGCTCGAGCCGCTGAGGCGTGTCGTCAGGCTCAGGGCATGCAGCCCACCGACATAAAGGCGATAGTCGAGGGCCATGCCGGCCGCCGGATCAGCATCGGCCGACGGCGCCGCCAGCGCGGCGAGAACCACGCCTGCTGTCAGCCAATGCCGCAGCGTGAGCCTTGCCATGCTATTGCGGCCCGCGCCCCGGAAGGGTGAACAGGCCCTGTTCCTCGGCATCGTGGACGAAGGCGAAAATATGCGCCAGCTCGCTCGGCAGGATGCTGATTTTGTAGCCCAGATTCTCCTCCTGCAGCGCGATCATCTTGGTTGCGCCGGACCACATGCGCGCCGCGAACTCGAAGGGATTGGGCTCTATCGGCATGCGCGACGCGTCGAGCGCGGGCGCCTTGCTGCGCTGCCCGCCGACGCCATTGACCTCGTGGCAAATGACGCAGCCTTTCGTGGCGAAGAGAATTCGGCCCTCCGCCGCATTCATCTCCGGCAGGGTCACGGTAAGATCCGAGGGCCGCTCGAGCTCCGAATCCATCTCCATGATGTCGTGCTCGTCGGCATGGGCCGGCGCTCCCAGCAGAGCGCCTGTCAGCAACGCGACAGCGGCAAATCTCGTCATCCAGGCTCTCCTTTTATGGTGCCTGATGGTAACGCACCTCGGCACGCGATCAAAAACGGATTGCGATCTTGCCGAAATGCTTGCCTTCGGGCAGGGCGGCAAGCGCCTGGGGCAGCTCGTCGAAAGCGTAGATGCGATCATCGATCGGTGGCGTGATGGGGTTCTGCTCGATGGCGGTGATCATCGCTTCGAGCATATCCCGGTTGCCGACCGTGATGCCCTGCAGGCGAATGGCGCGGGTCACCACCTGGCCGAGGGAGAGCGCCGCGCTGCCACCCGCGACGACGCCGATCATGGCCAGCGTGCCGCCGCCGCGCACGGCGCGCAGGGACTGGTCGAGCGTGCCGGCGCCACCGACCTCGACGACGATATCGACACCGCCGCCGCCGGCAATATCCCGCGCCGTCCGTCCCCAGCGCTGGTCCTCGCGGTAATTGATCACGTGGTCGGCGCCGAGCTCGTCCAGGCGCTCCGCCTTCTCGGGCCCCGAGGTGGTCGCGATGACCCTGGCGCCGTGCATCTTGGCGAACAGCAGGGCGAAGACGGAGACGCCGCCGCTGCCCTGGATCAGCACCGTCTGGCCGGCTTCGATGCGACCTTCGCCGACCACAGCGCTCCAGGCCGTGATCGCGGCGCAGGGCAGGGTGGCCGCGTGCAGCGCGTCCCAGCCCTTGGGCGCCCGCACCACACCGCTCTGGTCGAGCAGCATGAGCTCCTGCATCACCCCGTCGTGGGGGCCGCCGAGGATGCCAGGCCAGTACTCGTCCTTGAGCGGGCCGCTGATCCAGTGCTGCGAGAAGCTGGGGCAAACCAGGTCGCCGACGGCCACGCGGTCCACCCCTTCGCCGACGGCCGCGACCTCGCCGGCACCGTCGGAGATCGGGATCAGGGGCAGTTCGCCCGAGCGCCGGCCATAGCCTTGGTCCATCATCACGTGGTCACGGTAATTGAGGCTTGCCGCCCCCACCGCCACGACGACTTGGCCCGGGCCCGGCTCCGGGCGCTGGCGTTCGCCGAGATGCAGATGATCGAGACCCCAATCGTCCCGCAGCTCCATGACCTTCATTGCTCGCCTCCGTCAGTAATCCTGCCCTGCCCTTGGTAGCACCCGGGAGAGGGCGTGCGAAAGGCGACACAGCCGATAGCCGAGCTGACCTATTTTCTACTGAGCGATGCGGCCGGCTTCGTCACCGGCCAGACCTACGTGACTTTAGGCGGCCTCGTCACCCTGTCTTGGAGCTTGTTCAGGCGAGCTTTGCCAGGAGCTCCGGTGGAATGTGCGGGATCGGGTCCGACTTCTGCCAGCAGGGCAGGGCCTCGACGCGGGCGATCCAGCCGCGGATGTTGGGATAGTTATCCAGCGGCAGCTTCTGCGCGGCATGCAGATGCATGGGTGCGGCCATGGCGATGTCGGCGATGGTCGCGTGGTCGTCGCAGAGCCACTCGCGTCCCGCCAGGGCATTCTCGAAGATCGTCGCCAGCCCGTGGAAGGTCGGGTCGTGGCTGGTGAGCACGCCCTGATCCGGCACGCCGTCGAGGATCGGCTTGACCACGTTCTCGACCAGATAGACGTAGCAGCCGGCGAACCACTTGCTCGATTCCCAGAGCATCCAGCGCGTCATGTCGGCGCGGGTCTTGGGGTCGCTGGGATAGGCGTTGGTGTTGCCGAGCTTCTCGGCAGCATAGACCATGACGGCGTTGGACTCCCAGAGCACCAGGTCGTCGTCGACCAGCGCCGGCAGCTCGGCATTGGGATTGATGTCCGTATAGGGCTTTTGTTTGTGATCGCCGCCGAAATAGTTGAGCACTTCCTCGTCGTAAGTGGCGCCAACCAGGTCGAGGCCGGCAACGACCTTGCGGCAGTTCACGGTGATCGGGTCATAGTAGAGCTTCATGGTCTCCCCCACAAATAAGGCATCCTGAACATGTGCGCCTGTCGCGCAGCTTGTTTTTATTCTTAATCGAACAGTGCCGCGATTGACCGCCGCCTGTCAACTTATGGCAGCACGCTCAGGCGCCGAGCTTACGGGCGACCAGGCGCGCCCAGTAGCTGGCGCCGAGCGCCAGGATGTCGTCGTTGAAGTCGTAAGCCGGGTTGTGCACCTGGCAGGAGCCTTCGCCGGCGCCGTTGCCGATGCGCATATAGGCGCCGGGGCAGGCTTCGAGCATGTAGGAGAAATCTTCCGAGCCCATGAGGAGGCCACGCTTGCGATCGACATTGTCGTCGCCGACCAGGTCGGCCGCGGCATCCGCCGCGATCTCGGTCTCGTCCGGGGCGTTGACCAGCGGCGCGAAGGTCTCGCGGAAATCGACTTCGATCGTCGCGCCGAGCCCCTTGCCGACGCCCTCTGCGATCTCGCGCATGCGCTGCTCGATCATGGCCATGGTGTCGCGGTCGAAGGCGCGCACGGTGCCTTTCATGTGGGCGCTCTGGGGGATCACGTTATAGGCGTCGCCGGTCTGGATCTGGGTGACGCTGACCACCGCGGTATCGACGGGCTTGGTGTTGCGGGCGACGATGGTTTGCAGCGCCGTGGTGATGTGGCTGGCGACGATGACCGGATCGACGCTGTGTTCAGGGTGCGCGCCATGGGCGCCGACGCCGCCGATGGCGATATCGAAAAAGGCGCCGCCAGCCATCATCGGGCCCGGCCGTATGGCAAAGCTGCCGACCGCCATGCCGGGATTGTTGTGCATGCCGTAGACGTTCGTCATGGGAAAGCGCTCGAACAGGCCATCGGCGATCATCGCCCTGGCACCGCCGAGCCCTTCCTCGGCCGGCTGGAAGATGAAATGGACGCGGCCGTCGAAGTCCGCATGGTCGGAGAGATACTGCGCGGCGCCGAGCAGCATGGCGGTGTGCCCGTCATGGCCGCAGGCGTGCATCCTGCCGGCGTGGCGCGAGCGGTGGTCGAAATCGTTGGCTTCGGCGATCGGCAGCGCATCCATGTCGGCGCGCAGGCCGATGGCGCGGTCGCTGTTGCCGCCTTGCAGGGTGGCGACGATGCCGGTCTTGGCGAGGCCGCGATGCACGCCCAAGCCGAACGATGCCAGCTTGTCGGCCACGAAGTCCGAGGTTCGCGATTCCTCGAACCCCAGCTCCGGATAAGCGTGGATTTCGCGCCGCCAGCTCGCGATCTCGTCATGGCGGGCGGCAATCGCCTCAATGGCAGCCATCGCTGTCCCCGTCCCTTGGTCGGGGCGCACTATAGCACGCAGGCTAGGCCTAATCCCGGGACTCGGTAGGCTCGGGAAAGGTGAAACCCGCTTGGTGCAGGCCGTCCCGCCAATTGGACCAGGCAGCAGGATCGAAGGGCACCATTTTCGCGAACTCCGACATCGAGAATTCCGGCCAGAATTTGTAGAGAATGCTCTTGGCCTCGGCTATTTCCTGCTCTCGGCCAAGATAGGAAAGCCCGGAGGCCAGGGTGAGATATGACCAGAAGCTGGTGTTGGGATGGCGGCAGGCGAGCTTGGCGTCGGCGACAGCCTTCTCGTAATCGCCGATCTCGAGGTGCGCCACCGCCCGCAGGTGCTCCATCGTCCAAAGGATAGGGTCGTGCGGTGACAGCCGGATGGCGGTATCGAGCGCAGCGATCGCTTCGTGGATTCGCCCGGCCCGTGACAACGCGTGGCCCATCCCGAGATAGGCGAAGGCGAAGTTCGGGTTGAGCTCTGTCGCAATCGTAAGCTCACCAATCGCATTGTCGATCTGGTGCGTCAGGCTGAAGGCCCGGCCAAGGCCGAAATGCGCCATCGGATCCTTGTCGTCGCGGGCAACGCCGTCCCGTCCGGCTGTCAGGGCATCGGCTATCGTTTGCTCATGGTCATCGGTGTAACCCAAGACGTGATCGAGGAAGCCGACATAGGCCATGGCGCCGAGCGGTGCGGCGAAGCGCGGATCATCGCCTGCCGCCAGGCCGAACAGGCGCGTCGCCTGCCTGTTTCCCTCGGCGCTGAACTCGTACATGCGATCAAGGCCGCGCTGATAGAGGCCCCACGCCTTGAGGCTTTCGGGCGGGCGGCGCAATCCCTGAAGCCGGCGCCAGCGTGCCAGGCGCCATTTATCGAGCGGTGGCGAGGCCTGCCTGTGTCCGGGCGGCGCGCTTCAGCCGCGGGCGAGGACTTTCGAGATGTCGATGCGATAGCCCTGGAGTGCGGGC
>CAZVDW010000270.1:0-4050 GCA_964625645.1 uncultured Rhodospirillaceae bacterium | reverse complement strand
GCAGCAGCAGCCCGGTCACGCCGACCAGCATCAAGGCACCGCCCAGGCTGCCGACCGAGGCGCGCTCGAAGTCGCTGTCGAGATCGAGCATGGCGAGCCCGGTCTTCTGCTCGACGGCGGCAAGGCGTGTGCGGATCGAAGCCATTTCGCGCTGACGGGTGTCGGCGTCCATAATTCTGGCATAACAGCCGACCAGCGGACTCCAGCCCTCGCTATAGGCCCAGCCGCCGGGATTGGTGTGCATGACGCCCTTGTAAAGCTGGTTGAGGTCGTTGCGGCAGCCGCTGGCATGCTCGAACTCGATGGCGCTGGGGTTGTTGCCGGAGGCGATGAACATCTGGAAAGGCTCGCCGGCGCCATCCTCCAGCGGCTCGGGCGGGGCGGGGCGATTGCCGTCCTGGCCCACCAGCAGGCCATCCGCATGCAGGGCTTCGAGGGCGCGCTTGGCCTCCTGCTGCACCTCCAGCCCGGCCTTGATGCTGTTGTCGGCCATCTCCTGATAGGCGCGCGCGAAGCTCTCCGAATGGCAGCGGCTGCAATTGGCGATCCAGGCTTCCTTGCGCTGTTCGAACCAGCTGTCGCCGAGATTGTCGGCGATCTCCGGCATCGGCGTGAAACCCCAGCGCACCTTGCGCACCATGTTGTGGCCGAACTGGCCCTTGAACTCGAAATGGCAGCTGGCGCAGGTCGGCGCGGTCTGGCCGCCGAGCGCATAGGCGTCCTGCAGGCGCACCTCCCAGTCCCAGTCGTCGCCGCTGGTCTGGTAGATGGTGCCGTGCTTGGACATCATGTAGTTCTCGAACTCATTGTGCGCGATGCCGTTGTGGCAGGTGGCGCAGGCCTCGGGCTTGCGCGCCGCGGCGGCCGAGAAGGTGTGCCGGGTGTGGCAGCTGTCGCACTTGTTCTGGTTCGAGTGGCATTCGACGCAGCCCTCGGCCACCTCACGCTCGGCCAGGCCGGCCCACATGGCAAGCTCGACCATGCCGTGATAGTCGAGCGCGTGCGACGGCCGTCCCGCCGGCCACTGCTCCTGCGGCCAGGTCAGGGTGTCGCGCTCGGATTCGCGCTCGGCGAACTCCTGCAAATGGCAGGCGCCGCAGACCGCCGCGTCGGGCAGGCGCAGGTCGCGCTTATGGTCGGCCTGGCCTTCGCGCATGAGCTCCACATGGCAATCCATGCAACTCACTTCCGAGAGCGTGTCGCCCTCGTCCATATAGCCGAGTGCGACCAGGTTGCGCTCCACCGCGATCAGCTTCTCCACCTTGTAAAATCGCGGGTCCTCGGGGCTGAGATTGCGGATGGCGTTAAGGTTGGCATGAATGCTCGCCTTCCAGGCCATGGTATGCCCGGCGGTATCCTTTTCGTGGCATTTGACGCAACCCTGGCGGTCCGAGCCTTTGCCCTTCTCGGGCGGCTCGTAGAAGCTTTGCGGATTGGTGTATTTGCTGAACGGGATCGGATCCCAGAAATCGGCCAGGCTGCCTTCGCCGGCGCCCTCGGCCGGGTCGTGGTAGCGCCATTCCAGCGCGTCGAAGAGCTCGGCCGGGTCGCCGCCTTCATCGACGGGGGGCACGCCCAGGGAATCGTACAGCTCGGGGGGAATGTCGGCCAGCGCGGCGCCGCTCAGGCCCAACGCGACGATCAGTGCCAGAGCCAGCTTGCCCATACCGTTCAGGAATATCGCCATCGTCCTACCAATTCTCCGTCGGCTCTTGGAAATGCCGCAAATGCCAGTTGGCGTCCTTGTACGCTTCGCTCTCTTCGCCGGGGCGGTTGCGGCCGAGCGCGATCTCCATCTCGCGAACCTCGCGATAGTGCTTGGCCATATCGGCCGGCGGCAGGGCGATGCGCGCGCCGGCCATCGGCGTGTGGCAGGAGATGCAGCTCGTGGTCTTGGCGTCGTAGCCGCGCCCGACCACCGCCAGGGTCAGCAACAGCCACACCGCCAGCGAGCCGCCGCCTATCAGCAGCCGGCTGCGCTTGACCATGCGCGGCTGTTCGCTCCAGCGCTTGCGCCCGAACAGGAAGGGGATGGCGAAGAGGAAGAGGATGATGCCAAGCGGCATCCAGAAGGTGCCGATCTGCCGCCAGGCCTCGTTTTCGGCCCCGAACTGCCAGAACGGCTCGAAGATCGCCAGCAGGTACCACTCCGGCGCCGGCACGCTGACACCGTGGTCGGGCAGCGGCGGCATGTCGTGGTTGGTCGGCACCCGGTAGGTGATGGAAAGCCAGACGATGAGCGCGAAGGTGATGGCCACGGCGACGCCCGCCTTGAAGGCGTGCTTGGGATAGAAACGGTGGAACTCCTGGGGATAGGGCGGCGCGTACTTATCGTCGATAAGCACCGGCTTGGCCTTCTTCTCTGCCATCTCCACGGCCCCCCTACAGTGGCTCGGCGATGCCGTGCTTCTTGACCATCGTGAAATGGAAGAAGAGCAGCACGAAGAGGATCGCCGGCAGTATCAGCACGTGGATGATGAAGGTGCGGTAGATGGTGAAGGTATCGAGCAGGAAGGCCTGCACGAAGCCGCCCACCAGCGGCCAAGTCTCCACATAATCCACCCAGATGGCATAGGACCAATAGGCGCGCCAGTCCCAGGGCAGGATGATGCCCGTGACCACGAACAGGAAGACCATGAGGAACTGCAGCACGCCCGAGAGCCAGTTGAATTCGCGCGGGTTGCGATAGGCCCTGCGGTAGAACACCGTGATCATGTGCGTGAACACGGCCGCCACCAGTATCGTCGAGCCCCAGCGGTGCATGTTGCGCACCAGCCAGCCGCCGGTGATCTCGTTGCTCATGCGCTCGATGCTTTGCAGCGCGAGCTCCGGATTGGGCGTGTAGAACATGACCAGGAAGATGCCGGTGAGCAGCTGCAGCACGATGATGAACAGCGAGATGCCGCCGAAGCAGTAGAAAAAGGCATTGTTGGGAACCGCCTGCGACATCTTCTTGCGCGCGAAACCGCCAACCCCGGTTCGTGACTCGAACCACTGGTAGAGCCCGGAACTCATTGACCGCTGTCTCCTCTCTCGCCGGCCTTCGCCGTTGGCGCCAAAATAGCCTTATCGGCGGCCTTCTGGCCAGTCCCGAGAGGGAAAAACACATTCGTTCGCCGCATAGTCATTCCGCACTTGACGCAGGCCTGAGAGTCGGGGACCGTGCGCGCCATGGCGATAATGATGAAAACCCATCGCAGGCGCGCCGTCGCGGCGGTTTTCGGGGCTCTCGGCAGCGCCGTCATCATGTCCGGCGCGGTGGCCTTCGACGACACAGACCTGCAACGCATGGCAGCGCTCAATCAATGCGAGGCCTGCGATTTGCGTGAAGCAATGCTGGCGGGTGCGGATCTCAGTGGTAGCGCCTTGGCGCGGGTCGATTTGCGCCAGGCCGATCTGCATCTCGCCGATCTCAGCCACGCGTTTCTTGCCCAGGCTCGCCTCGGCAAGGCCGACATGACGGGTGCCGACCTGACCCGTGCCGTCCTCCGCGAGGCCGACCTGCGCAATGCCATTCTGACCGATGCCGCCATGGGCTTCGCCGATTTGTCCGATGCGCAGCTGAGCAAGGCCAATCTTGCCGGTGCCCGCCTTGCCCGCGCCGAGATAGGCCGCGCCACCTTGCGGCGCAGCGACCTGACCGGCGCCAACCTCGGCAAGATCGAGGGCATCGACGCCGATCTCTCGGGCGCCACGCTGATCGGCGCCAATCTGACCCGGGCGAATTTGCGCAAGGCGTTCATGGGCGGGGCCGACCTCACCGGCGCCCGCATGACCGAGGCCGTGCTGAGCCGCGCCGACTTGGCCGGCGCGATCCTGGTCTCGGCAAATCTCGAACAGGCGAGCCTGCGCGGCTCCTACCTCAACGATGCCGATTTCAGCCAGGCGATCCTGGTGGATGCCGATCTTTCGGGCGCCGATTTGAGCGGCGCGACGTTGCACGGAACGCAGGCGCGCGGTGTCATCCTTGCCCGCGCCGTGCTCAGCGGCGCCAGCCTTGCGGGCGCCGATCTGACGGCCGCCGATCTCGCCGGCGCGCGCGCCGATGCC
>CAZVDW010000269.1:0-5413 GCA_964625645.1 uncultured Rhodospirillaceae bacterium | reverse complement strand
GATCCGCAAGGCTGCTGCGCGAACCTATGACGAGCTATGGCAAGCCGCCGGAGCCGTCTGCGACCTCTTCTCGGAAGAAGAATGCCAAAACTATTTCAAAGCTGCCGGATATGAGGCCAATTAAATGCGACACGCTCTAGGCCGGCGGGTCTTGCGAGAGGATGAAGGTGGCGTCCATGGCCTGCTCGCGGATGGGTATGGCGGATTGGTAGCTCTCACCGTTGTACCAGGCGCGGGCGGCCTCGGCATCGTCGAAGCGGATGATGATCAGGCGCTGGTGCGCATGTTCCCCGGCCAGGGCCTCGACGACGCTGCCGGCCGAAACCAGCTCGCCGCCCGCGGCCTTGATGGTGGCGTGGGCTATGACATAAGCACTCATGATGACGGTCTCCTTCCTCGCAAATTTGCTTCACGATAGGCGATATAGGTGGCCGATGCGAAAATCATCACGCCGCCGACCCAGGTATACTCGTCCGGCACTTCGCCGAACAGCCAATAGCCGAGCATGGTGGCCCAGACCAGCTTGAAGAAGTCGAGCGAGAGCACCAGCGTCGCCTCGGCCTCCTTCAAGGCCTGGGTCATCAGCATCTGGGCGATGGTGCCGAGCACGCCGATCAGCGCCAGCCAGGCGAGCTGCTCCAGCGTCGGCGTCTGCCAGAACAGCAGCGCCGGGCCGGCCGAGAGCGGGATCATCAGCAGCACCATATAGGCGGCGATGGTGAGGCTGGAGTCCGTGCGCGCGAGGACCTTGATGACGATCAGCGCCGCGCCCCAGACCGCCGCCTGGGTGAGCAGCAGCAGCGGGCCGAGGCCGACATGCTCGAAGCCCGGCCGGATGGCGACGAAGGCACCGGCGAAGCCGAACAGGATGGCGGACCAGCGGCGCAGGCGCACCACCTCGCCGAGGATGAACACGGCGAGCACGGTGGCGAACAGCGGCGCCGTGAACGACAGCGCCGCCACGTCCGCCAGCGGCGTGATGCTCAGCGCATAAAAAAAGCACAGCATGGCCACGGCATTGAGGATGGCGCGCAGCCCGTGCAGGCGAAAGCGGGTGGTGCGCAGCGGGCCCAGGCCATAGCGCAGAAACAGTGGCGCCAGCACCAGCAAGCCGAAGACGTTGCGGAAGAAGGCCATCTCGAAGGGGTGCAACTGCCCAGACAAATGCCGGATGGCGGCATGCATGAGGCTGAAGCCGATGGTTGCCACGAACATCAGGGCGAGGCCCCGGCCGGGGCGCCCGGGCGGCGCGGCAGCGTCGGTCAATGGGCGGCGTACTGCTTGTCGCCGAAGAGGATCGAGAAGCGCTCCTTGTCCTGCTTGACGTCGCCGACGGCGAGGCGGTCCTTCATCACCTCGCGGCCCTTGATCACGGCGGGGCGCATCTTCACCGCATCGCGCCAGCGCTTGAGATGGGGGAAGTCGGCGAGGTCCTGGCCCTGGCGCTTGGGCAGCAGCCACGGCCAGACCGCGATATCGGCGATCGAATAGTCCTCGCCGGCGAGATAGGCGTTATCGGCGAGGCGCCTGTCGATGACCTGGTAGATGCGCCCGGCCTCGCGCGTATAGCGGTTGACCGCATAGTCGATCTGTTCCGGCGCGTAGCTGCGGAAGTGGTGCGCCTGGCCCAGCATCGGCCCCACCGTGCCCATCTGGAACATCAGCCATTCCAGCACGCGGATGCGCGCGCGCGGCTCCGTCGGCATCAGCTGGCCGGTCTTCTCCGCCAGATAGATCATGATGGCGCCGGATTCGAAGATCGAGATCGGCTCGCCGCCCGGCCCGTCCGGATCGACGATGGCGGGCATCTTGTTGTTCGGGCTGATGGCCAGGAACTCCGGCTTGAACTGGTCGCCCTTGCCGATCTCCACGGGAATGACGGTATAGGGCAGCCCCAGCTCCTCCAGCATGATGGTGATCTTCCACCCGTTCGGCGTCGGCCAGAAATAGAGATCGATCACGGCGCACTCCCGCTCACTTGGCAAGACGCGCCTTATAGCAGGCGGGGGGGGAGGGAGCCTAGGCGGTCGTGAGTTCGTGAAGGAGGGCTTTGGCGTCGAGCAGGTCGGCAGTGTCGAAGCCTTCGGTGAACCAGTCGTAGACTGGGGCGAGGAGGTCGTGGGCTTCGGCGGCCTTGCCTTGGGACTGCCTGAGCCGGGCAAGGGATGTGGCGGCGCGCAGCTCGAATGTCCGTTGCTCGTATTCGCGTGCAAGCGCGATGGCGCGGCTCAATTCCATTTCGGCGTCAACATGTCCTGCAAGCTGAAGCGCCGTTCCTTTTGTGGTCGCGAGGGGTGAAAACCAGCCTGGCTGCGACTGACGCCGGGCTTCTTCCGCACAGGCATCCGTCACTTGCACCGCGTCCTCGTAACGCCCACGACTCACCAAGGCGTCCGCTTCCAACCAGCCGGACCAGGGAACATGATTGTGGCAACCGATCGCTACCAACTCCCTATCGGCGGCGCGAAATTCGGCGAGTCCCTGATCGATATCCTCGGTGATCGCTACGACATAACCGTGTACGGCGCGAGACCAGCCGGCCCAGAAAGGAATTCTTTGCTCAGCGCACAAGGCGATACACGCGTCGCTCCAGTCGATGGTGCTTTCGGTTGAGCGGCAGGTGGCCGCGGCGATTGATGCCAGGCACAAGGCCAGGGCCAGAGTGAGTGGGTGCGACGCGCGCTCCGCCAAGTCGATGCCCTCGCGAGCTTCGGCCATGGCGGTATCGAGATATCCGAGATGTGAATTGAGATTGGTCAGCCAGGCCAAAGAGCCTGCCCCAGGGTCCATACCGCACAGGACAACGAGTGGCGCGTGAGCTTTGCTGTCATATACCGACATTGCGCGATCAAGGATTTGCTTGCCGAACGCCAAGCGACCCGCATGCAATTGATAAACGCCGCCGCTCCAATCCTTGGCCACCTGTAAAAGGGTATCCGCGCTCGGTGGCGCCTTGTCGGCTCGTCCATCCAGGTACTTACCGGCAGCGACGAGATCGCCCCGTGCCCAATGATAGACACCGAACATGCAGCGCGCACCGACCAGCGCCGGCGTTTCGGCCATACCCTCGGCCGCCTTCTCCGCTGCCGCCAAAGCCTCCGCTACACGCGGGTCGCCATAGCCGCCCTCGGCTATGCAAGCAAAGGCCAGGCCGGCATTGAGGGAAAACGCAAGGCCATCGCTATCGGAGCGTTCGCTCTGCTGGTCGAGCAAGGCGAGACCGTTATCGAAGTGGCGAATGGCCTCGGCATTTCGCGCTCTTGCAAAAGCGAGTTGACCTGCGCTGAGCCAATGCGGCAAGGCTTCCTCGATCCGTCCGGCGCTGGTGTAATGCCGGGCGAGCAGCTCCGGCTCAGTCTCCGCGACCGTCGGCATCAAGCGTGGCAGAGCCTGGGCTATGTCTGAATGCAGATGCTGCCGACGGCTTTTCAGCAGACTTTCATATGCTGCATCCTGCACCAACGCGTGCTTGAAAACGTACCCATTCCCAGCACGATAAATTAGCTCGCTGTTGATCAGCTGTTGCAGGGCCTCACCCAGGTCATTGTCGCCAAGCGGCGAAACCGCTGCCAATAGCTCGTGGCTGAATTCGCGGCCGATGCAGGCGCCGATCTGGGCGATCTCGCGTACTGGTGCCAGGCGATCGAGGCGGGCCATCAGCGAGTCCTGCAGGGTCTCCGGGATGGTGCTGGCGGTCTCGGCGCCGGTCTCGATCACGGTCTTGGTCAGCTCTTCGACGAACAGCGGCACGCCGTCGGTCTTGGCGACGATCTGGTCGAGCATGTCTTCGGACAGGGGCTTGTCGGACACCCGCGCGACCATCGCCGCGGCGTCGGCGCGGCCGAGACGGGTCAGCGCCAGGGGCGCCACGTGGCCCTGGCCCGTCCAGGGCGGCGTGTATTCGGGGCGGTGGGTAATCACGGCGAGCACGCGGTGGCCGGACACGGCTGGCACGACCAAGTCCAGCAGCTCCTGGCTGGTCGGGTCGATCCAGTGGGCGTCCTCGAAGATTAGCAGCACCGGTTCGACCGCCGCCAGCGCCGTCACCTGCTCGGCGAGCACGCGCAGCGTCTCTTCCTTCTGCTTCTGCGGGCTCATGGCAAGCGCCGGATAGCGCTCGATCGGCAGCGACAGCAGCGCAGCGACGAGCGCGCCGGGAATGAGTGGTTCCAGCTTGTCGAGCTTCTGGTCCGGTGTGTCCTCGCGTGCGAAGCCGGCCGCCCGCTCCAGCTGCTCGATGACCGGGTGCAGCGCCGAGTTGGTGTGATAGGGGCTGCACTGATAGCGCAGGCGCGTGTGCGGCTCGTCAGCGACGCGCTCGCGCAGGGCCTGGGTGATGCGGCTCTTGCCTATCCCGGGCTCGCCGCCGAGCACGATGACCTGGCCTTCGCCGCCCTTTGCCTGTTCCCAGCGCGCCATCACCATGGCCATCTCGGCCTCGCGGCCGACCAGTGGTGTGAGGTGCTGATGCTGGGCCTCGAAGCGGCCCTCGGTGGCGGCGATGCCCGTGACCCGGTGGGCGTGGACAGGCTCGACGATGCCCTTGAGCGCCTGTTCGCCCATGTCGGCAAGCTCGAACGTCCCGCCGAGCAGCCGCCGAGTCGATGGCCCGACGACGATCTCGTCCGGCCCCGCCAGCCCTTGCAGGCGCGCCGCCAGGTTCGGCGTCTCGCCGACCGCCAGCTTCGGCACCGAGGCGTCGCCCGCGCCGGTCTCGCCCACGACCACGGGCCCGGTGGCGATACCGATGCGCACAGCCAAATCCATCGCGCCCACGGCCTCGACGATATCCAGCGAGGCCCGCGCCGCACGCTCGGCGTCATCCTCGTGCGCACTCGGCCAGCCGAAATAGGTCATCAGCCCGTCGCCGAGATACTGCGCCACATGGCCGCCGAAACGCTCGATAACCTCGCCCGCCGCCTTCTGATAGCCCTGCATCAGCGCCCGCAGATCCTCCGGATCGAGCTTTTCCGACAGCGCCGTCGAGCCCACCAGATCGCAGAACATCACCGTGATCTGGCGGCGCTCCGCCTCCCGCGGCGGCGCAGCCGGAGCGGGCGCGGGCTCCGTGACCGCGCGCCGCACCAGCTTGCGGTGGCCCATGGACAGGCCGAGTTCCTTGAGGTCGCCGTCGTCGAGATCGCCGATCAGCGCCGGCGTGATGTTCTCGGCCTCGAAGGCTTCGGCATGCTCGCCAAGCCCAAGCCCTTCCAGCCACGTGCGGATGTCGCTCATCGATCACTTCCCCCGATAGGCGCATTACAGCGTTTCCCTAGCGTTGCGGCAAGCCGTCTTCGCGCTTATTGTCGCGCGGCGGAGTGGAATTGATGGAACGATCCTTTGCGCGCGAAGTGGCGCAGCTCAGGCTGGGCGATGGCGAGGTGTTTCACGGCGAGGGCATTCTCGCCGTGAC
>CAZVDW010000268.1:0-1967 GCA_964625645.1 uncultured Rhodospirillaceae bacterium | reverse complement strand
GACGGTTTACCTATTTGTCATCCGGTATCACGCCGTTGTCTGAAGCGATCGGCAAGACGCGGTGGGACATGCGCTCGGCGGACGATACGGACGACGCCCGTTGGGAAGCGTACCGGGCCGATATCGAGGCGCGCCGGCCGTTCAGGAACTTCTGCTATGCCCGCAAGGACGATCTTGGCGACCTGCGCCATCGCAGCGTAAACGGCAAGCCGGTCTTTGATCGCGAAGGCGCTTTTATGGGCTATCGCGGCACCGGTACGGATATCACCGATCAAGTACGCCGTGATGCTCGGCTGCACCGTAGCGAGACACGGTTCCGCAATCTGGTGGAAGGGTCGATCCAGGGGGTCATTGTCAACGTCGACAATCGCCCGGTGTTCGCCAACTCGGCGATGGCGGACATTCTCGGCTATGATGGCCCGGGCGATATCCTCGGCCTGGAGTCATCCACAGGCTTCCTGCATCCGGACGAGGACGAGCGTGTCGCGGCGTACCGCGAAGCGCGCCTCAAGGGAGAAGACGCTCCGGAATCCTACGAAGTCAGGGCCCTGCGCCGAGATGGATCGACAACCTGGCTCGAAGTGCGGGCGACTGTCATCAGCTGGGACGATAAGCCCGCTGTCCAGGCGACCTATGTGGATATCGCGGAGCGCAAGCTGGCTGAGGAGCAGCTGCAACGGAGCGAGAAGCGATATCGTGATATCGCGGAATCCGTGGGTGATTGGTTGTGGGAGACCGATGCCGAGGGGTGCCTGACGTATCTTTCCGAGCGTTACGCGGAAGTCATGGGCCGGCCGGTCGCGGGTGAGCTTGGCCACAGCATTTCGGCTTTGGAGGGCATCCAGGAAAACAAGGGCAATTGGGCGATGCTCGTGCAGCGCATGCAGGCGCGCCTGCCCTTCCGGGACATCATGTGCCAGGTCCGGGACGGCGACGGAAAGGTCCGCCACAGCAAAGCAAGTGGCGCTCCGCAGTTCGACCCCGACGGGACTTTCATGGGCTATCGCGGCACGGCCACGGACAGCACGGCCGAGGTCGAGGCACGCGTCGCCGCCATGGATGCGCAGGCGCTTTTGCAGGATGCCGTGGAATCCCTCTCGGAAGGATTCATTCTTTTCGATGCCGACGAGCGGATCGCCTTGGTGAACAAACAGTTTCTAAAGCTGTATGAGGAATTTTCGGAGTACAGCGTGCCCGGTACCAGCTTTGAGGAGCTCTCCTGGCGGGTAGCGAAGTCCGGATTGGTGGAGGAAGCGCGCGGCCGGGAGGCGGATTGGGTGCGCGAGCGTATCTGGCAGCACAGAAACCCAAGTGCGCCGTTCGAGCGTCGGCTTGGCGCGGACCGCTGGCTACGCATCGATGAGCGACGCACCTCAACCGGCGGCGTAGTCTCCATCGCGACGGACGTTTCCGAGCTCAAGCAGGCGGAGCAGGAACTACGCGGCCTCAACGAGTCCCTGGAGTCCAGGGTCGCGCAAAGAACGCAGGCCCTCAAGGAGCAGCTTGTCGCGCGCGAATTGACGCAGATGTCCCTGCGGCGCAGTGAGGAGCGGCTGCGCGTGCTCATGGAGAGCACTGTCGATGGCATCGTCGTGATCAACGAGGAAGGCGTCATAGAATCCTTCAATGCCAGTGCGGCGAAGTTGTTCGGCTACGAGGCCGAGGAGGTTGTCGGCCGGAACGTTCGCATGCTGATGCCGGAACCCGATCAGGGCCGGCATGATGGATATATCCGCCGCTATCTGGACGAGGGCACACCGCGAATTCTCGGTGTCGGGCGTGAGGTCCTGGGGATGCGCAAGGGCGGCGCGACCTTCCCCATGGAGCTTGGTGTCAGCGAGGTCAATATGGATGGCCAACGATTGTTCGCCGGCGCCATGCGCGATATCAGCGAGCGCAAGCGGACGGAAGAGGAGCTGACCCTGGCCTGGCGGGCGGCGGATGCCGCCAATCAGTCGAAGAGCGAG
>CAZVDW010000267.1:0-7902 GCA_964625645.1 uncultured Rhodospirillaceae bacterium | reverse complement strand
GCGCGGCGCAGCTCGCTGATCATGAAGGCCGGGATAAGCGAGTGCAGCGGGATGTCCTCCGGCGCGTCCAATGCCGCCGGAGCCTCCTCCTCGATTTCGGGCGCGCCGGCGATCCCGGGCGCGGTGCCGGTCTCCGCCAGGCCGATGAAGAGCAGCAGGTCGCGTTCGCGCACCTGCTCCAGCATGAAAGTGCGGAACGGCGCTATGGTGCGGGTGAAGGCTTCTTCCTCGCTGATTTCCTCCTCGATGAGCGGGGCGATGCCATTGGTAAAGGCAGTCTCCAGCGTCGGTGCCATGACAAAGGCGGTGAGGAACAAGGCAAGGCTGATCAGCACCGAGTTGGGCGGCGTTTGCTGAATGCCGAGCGCATTGCGCATCAGCGACAGCACCACGATGATGCGCGTGAACGAGGTCAGCACGACGAGGATCGACGGCGCTATCGAGAGCACCGTGAAAAGGGCGATCAATTGGATCACCCGCCCGGTCAGCGAGCCGCCGCCTTCGCCGAGGTCGAGGTTCAGGCTTTGCGCCAGGGCGGGCGTCGCCCCAAGCAACAGGGCGGTGACGATGACGGCGGGCAGCCAAGGGCGCCTCATGGCTTGGGCTCCTCGGCTGCCGGGTCGGCGCTATCGACCACCAGCTCGCCCGTTTGACCCAGCAACAGCAAGTGTTCGCGGTCGTCGTGGCGCACCAGCACCAGCTTGCGGCGGACGTCGATGGGTGTCACCTCGATCACCGCCAGGCGGTTGCCGCCGCGTTTGATGGCGGCGGCGCCGGGTATCAGGTTGAGGCGGCGAACGCCCCAGGCCAGCAGGCCGATCAGGCCGAAGACGAACAGCAGCGCCAGGGCGGCATTGAGCAGCGACGGCCCGGTCATCGGCTGCCATTAGCGGCGCCGCGCATGTCTTCCCGCGAAATATTTCGATTGTCGTCGGCCACCTGCCGTCCTCCCGTGTCGGCAGCGATCTTCGCCGCTCCGAATTGACAAAGCGTTAAGCCGGCTCGAGCGCGGAGGTTTACCGATTGTTAAAGACTCTGGCGCAGTCTCCCAGAGCGGCGAAAGCGGCGCTGTGTGAGGAGAGCGAGCATGGATATCGACAGCATTTCGGTCATCGCCATGATGAATCGGGGTATGCGCTGGATGACGCGCAACCACGAGGTTCTGGCGCGCAACGTGGCCAATGCGGATACCCCGAAATATCTTGCCCTCGAGCTCGAGCCGACGGATTTTCGGCGCGAGGTCAAGGCCAGCATGCGGCTTGCCGGCGTGGCACGCACGGACGCCGGGCATCTCAAAGGCACAGGCGCCGGTGCTGTCGAAGACGTCAGCATACGCGAAATAGACGATCCTTATGAAATGTCGGAAAGCGGCAACTCGGTCTCTCTCGAACAACAGGCCGTGAAGCTCTCGCGCAACGCCATGGACTACCAGCTCGCCGTTACGCTGTACCAGAAGAGCGTCGCCATGGTGCGGGCCGCCATCGGCAACCGCTAATAGGAAGAGATGACCATGAAGCTTACCGACACGCTTTACATCGCCGCCTCCGGCATGCGCGCCCAGACCGAGCGCATTCGCGTGGTGGCCGAAAACGTGGCCAACGCCAATTCCGTCGCGATCACGGAGGATGGCAAGCCCTATCAGCGCAAGACCGTCACTTTCGCCAATACCCTCGATCGCGAGCTCGGCGTGGAGTTGGTCAGGGTTCACAGTGTCGGCAGGGATGATTCGGCGTTCAACCTGCGCTACGAGCCGGGCCATCCCTCGGCCAATGATGCGGGTTATGTGGAATATCCCAACGTCAACTCGCTGATCGAGATGATGGACATGCGCGAAGCCCAGCGCACCTATCAGGCCAATCTCAAGGTGATGGAAACCACCCGTGGCCTGGCGGCCAAGTTGCTGGAGGTTCTACGCGGCTGATGCCTGCGGGGTCTCGCCCGTGCGGCGCATGAGGTCGGCAACGAAAACCAGATTGGCCAGATTGGCGGCGGTGCAGATCAGGAATGCTGGCCGGTAGCTGTCCATCAGATCGTATGACACGCCACCGACGTAGCTGCCGAGCGCCATGCCGATACCGCCGAACAGCAGCACCACGCCGGTCGAGCGTCCCGCCCGCGAGGACGGCAGCAGTAGCCGAACGATAACAGGATAGCACGGCAATATTCCGCCGTAACCGACGCCGAAAAGCAATGACACCGCATAAAGCGCGAGCAGCCCGTCGACCGCGCTGAAGAGCGCCATGCTCAGCATCTGCACGAAGGAAAAGGCGAAAAGCGCGCGCAGGCTGCCGAGGCGCTGCGCCAGGGGGCCGACCGCGAAGAACGCGCTCGCCGCGCCGCCCAAAAGCATCACCGAAAGCATCTCCGCGCCGCGTGCCTCGTCGTGGCCGAGGTCGCTGGCATGGGCGACGATATGGGCCAATGGCAACGACATCGCCGTACAGCAGCCCACCACCGCGGCGCACAGCATGATCTGCGTCCGGGCCGGATGCCGTGCCGGCCGTGAGGATGGAGCTCGCTTGGGGCCATTGAAGGACGCCGCTGCCGCTGCGTAACGGCGGCGGAATACCAGGCTCAGAGGCAGCATCATGATGATCGCGGCAATGCCATACCAGGTGGCCGTGCCGCGCCAACCCAGGCTTTCGTTGGAATACTGGAAGATCAGCGGCCACACCGCGCCGCCCACCGCCTGACCGCTGAACACCACGCCGACGCCCGAGCGGCCGCCCTCGACGTCCCAGCTTGCGACATTCGCCATCAGCAGCACGTTGAGCGCGCTGCGCCCGAACATCCCCATCATGATGGCGTAGATGACATAGAGCTGCCAGGGCGAGCTTACCCCGGCCACGAGCATGGCGCCGACACCGATCATGATGGCGCTCAGCACCGTCGGCGCGGCGGCACCGTGACGATCGAGCCACCAACCCATCAGGATGCCGCCGAGGCCGCCACCGAGGAACTGCAGGGAGAAGGCCGCCGAAGGCACCGCCCGCGGCCAGCCCATCTCGGCCGAGATCGATTTGAGCGCCACCGCGACCATGTAGAGGCTGCCGGTGGCGACGAACATCAGGATGAACGACGCCAGCAGGAGCAGGGTGCGATAGCGCATGCGGCTTGCGCCGTCAGTCGCCCAGCAAGGCCTGGCGGAAGCGGTTCTTGATGGCGATGCCGTCGCGCTCGGGCAGCACCATCGGCCCGTTCTCCCGGCTCACCTTGATGCAGGCGAAGCGTAGGCCTGGCTGTGTCAGGCGCGCCTTCCAGGCGCTGACGCCGGCCGCATCGGTGATGGTCCCCGCCTCCTCGAAGCCTGCTGCCCGCGCCATTCCCGCGAGGTCGACACCGCGGCCGGTATGGGTCGGCTGGCGGCCGGTCTCGCCGTAGAGCTCGTTGTCGATGACGGCGATCGAGAGATTGGCGGGTGCCTGCACGGCGATGGTGGCGAGCGCGCCGAGGCCCATCAGCATCTCGCCATCGCCGGTGACCACGAGCACCGGCCGGTCCGGCTGCGCCAAGGCCAGGCCGAGGCCGAGCATGGCGGCGTTGCCCATGCCGCCCCAGGTGCCGAAGGTCAGTGCATGGTCGCCGGCATCGGCCAAATCCCAGGTGGTGCCGCCGAGGCCGCCGATCACCAGCATGTCGCCACGGTCGGCCACAAGCTCGCGCACTACCGCGCGTCTGTCCAATGCTGTCATGGTCTAGTCCTGAAAGCTCTTGGCGCCGATCAGGCGCTGGGAAAGCAGCACGGCGGTCGCCGCTTGCGACTTGAAGGCGAGGCCGGCCATGGCCGTGACCGTCTCGCCCGCCTCGTCCGCGTGGTCGACGGTGGCGACACGCATGCCGAGGTCGTCGAGCACCAGCGGCGTGGCGCGGCCCATGGGCAGCTGCCAGGGATTGCCCTCGCCCCACTCGCCGCGCATGGTCACCAGCATCAAGAGCGGGAACTGGCACGACACCGTCAGCGAGGCGATGGCATTGACGCAATTGCCGACCCCGCTCGACTGCATCAGCAGCGCGCCGCGCTCGCCGCCGAGCCAGGCGCCCGAGACCAGCCCGACGCCCTCTACCTCGCTGGTCAGCGAGACCACCTGCATGTCGTTGTCGGCGCTGCAGAGCTCGATCAGCCGCGCGTGCCCGGCATCGGGAACGATGCCGACGACGCGCACAGCCGCATCCGACAGGGCTCTGTAGATGGCGTCGGGCCAGGCGTCGTCGGTCATGGGCTGCCTTCCTGCTTTGTGCGTCCATAGACGTCGTCGAAACGGATGATGTCGTCCTCGCTGACATCGTCACCGCACTGCACCTCGACGATGCGCAGCGGCACCTCGCCCGGGTTCTCCAGGCGATGCCGCGCGCCGATGGGAATATAGGCGGATTGGTTGTGCTCGACAGTGCGTACCGCATCGTCGCAGGTGACGCGCGCGCAGCCTTCCAGCACCACCCAGTGCTCGCTGCGGCGCGCGTGCGCCTGCAGGCTGAGCTGGGCGCCGGGGCTGACCTCGATCTCCTTGATCTTGAAGCCGAGGCCGTCGAGCAACACGCGAAACGAGCCCCAGGGCCGGCGCTCGGCAAGGTGACGCTGGGCCTCCTGGCGGCCATCAGCGCGCAGGCGCTCGACGATCGTGCGGATGGCGCCGTCGGCGGCGAGGTTGGCGACCAGAACCGCGTCGGTGGTTTCGCAAACCACCATGTCCTCGAGCCCGGCACAGGCGAGCAGGCGGGAGTCGCTGCGCAGCAGGCAATTGCGGCTGTCGGCGCTGACCACGTCGCCTTGCACCGCATTGCCGTCGCCATCGCGCTCGTTGGCCTGCCAAAGCTTGCGCCACGAGCCGACATCGGACCAGCCTGGGTCGAGGGGTATCACCGCAACTTTGTCCGAGCGCTCCATCACCGCCTTGTCGATGGCCGCGGCCGGAATCGCTTCATAGGCCGCGGCAGCAAAGCGAATGGCGCCAAGCTCGGTTTCGTGACCAGCATAGGCGTTCACCGCCGCGGCGTGGATATCCGGGGCGTGCGCGGCAAGCTCGTCCAACAGCAGGCCGGCGCGAAACACGAACATGCCGCTGTTCCAGTCCACATTGCCGCTGGCGATCAGCGCCTTGGCCGTCGCTTCGTCCGGTTTCTCGATAAAACGTTGCGCGGCAAATACGCCATCCGGTGCGGGTAAGGCCTCTCCGCGCTCGATATAGCCGTAGCCGGTCTCCGGCGCGTCCGGCGAGATGCCGAAAGTGACGAGACTGTCGCTGGCTTGCGCGGCCAGGCGCACGGCATCGGCGACCGTCTCGGGCTGGCGCACGGCATGATCGGCCGGCGCAACGAAAAGCGTCGCATCCTCGGCGATCTCGACGGCGCGCAGTGCCGCCACCGCCACCGCCGCGGCGGTGTTGCGCCCGGCCGGCTCCAGGAGCAGGTTTCCGGCCAGTGCCGGGGCGACATCGCCAAGCTGGTCGCGCACGGGCAGGAAATGCGCCTCCGTGGTCACGGTCAGCACGTGTTCCGGCGCGCTGACCAGCAAGGCTCGCCGCGCCGCTTCCTGCAACAGCGATTCCTCGCCGACCAGCGCCATCAGCTGCTTGGGGTAGATCTCGCGGCTCAGCGGCCACAGGCGCGTGCCGAGGCCGCCGGCCAGCAGGGCCGAGACGATCGTCGTAGTCACGCGTTGGCGGCGACGCCCGGGGCGCCGCGAATGGCCTCGAACATGGCGCGATAGCCCAAGGCGTCGATACGCGCATCGATCAGCATCGGGCCGGCGCCCTGAAATGCCTCGGCCAGGGTGGCGGCGAGCGCGCCCTCATCCTCCGCCACTGCCGCCCGGCAGCCGCAGCCCTTGGCGATGGTGGCGAAATCGAGGCCGGGATAGCGCATGCCGCGGCGCGCGAAGCCGCGCTGCTCCTGCTTGACGTCGATGAGGCTGAGCGCGGCATCGTTGAGCACGATAACGGTCACGGCCACCTTGTTGCGCGCGGCCGTCGCCAGCTCCCCCAAACACATGGCAAGGCCGCCGTCGCCAGTGATCGCCAGCACCCGGCGCTCGGGCTCGGCGAGCGCCGTGGCGATGGCCGCGGGCAGGGCGAAGGCCATGGTCGAGAGGCCGTTCGAGATCTGCACGTCGAACGGTTCCTTGGCCGGCCACATGGTCATCGGCGCCAGCATGTGGGCGCCGGCATCGATGGTCAGGCGGGTGCGCGGCGGTGCCGCGTCGATGGCGGCGCGCACCACGGCCTGCGGCGTCAGGCCCTCGCCCGCCTCGGCGAGAGCCAGCGGTGCGGGCTCGCCGGGCCAGTTGGCGGGCTGGGCGGCTTCCACCACTGCCTCGGCAAGCTCGGGCAGGGGGCCGAACAGGGAGACGGCGGGCGTCGTGTAGTGGGGCCGGATCTCGACTTCCGCCAGCTCCAGCACCGGCATGTCGTAGGGCCAGGGCGAGGCCACCAGCTCGACCGGGTCCATGCCGTAGAGGATCAGCAAATCGCAGTCGGCGAGCCACTCGGCCTCTGCGCGGGCGCCGGTGAAAAGCCCGGCGTGGCGCGGCGCACCGTCCGCATAGACGCCCTTGGCCTTGTAGGAGGTGAGCACCGGGCAGGCGAGACGGTCGGCGAGGCGCGCGACAGCCGCCGCCGCGTCCGCGTTGCGGCACTGGATGCCGGCGACGATGGCCGGCCGGCGCGCCTTGCCAAGCAGCTCGCGCGCCGCTTCCGCATCGCCTTCAAGCGCTGGCGGCGTGGTGCCGGGCTGGGCAGTGAAGGCTGCTCCCGGCTGCGACGCGACCACCGCCGATAGATCCATATGCACCGGCCCAACGGGAGGCGCCAAAGCCAGCTCCAGCAGTTCCGCCACGGTCTCGCCGGCATTGTCAGGCGTGGCACGCCGGCTGGCCTTGACCAGCGTGCCGAACAGGGCCGTGTGATCGACGGTTTGGTGCAAAATGTGGTCGTGCTCGCCGGGTTGGTAGGAATCGGTCAGCACCAACAGGGGCGAGCGGTCCAGCGCGGCATAGGCCACGGCATTGGTAACAGCGGTCGCGCCAGGCCCGAGGCCGGTGCAAACCACGCCCGGGCGGTTGCCGATATTGCCGTCGGTCGCCGCCATGATGCCGGCGGCGCATTCGGTATGGGCCAGCACATAATCGATGCCGAGCGCCGCACAGGCGTCGATCATCTCCAAATTCGAGCCGCCCCCCGGCAGCCCGAACAACCGCGCCACGCCATAGGCCGCCAGCACATCCGCTATCACCTGGGCGGTCGTCCGTCCCGCCCCGCCGCCGTCACTCGCCATCACGTCCCCCTTCCCGGTCGGCGCAGAGTAGACGGGCAGGGGAGGTGGTGTCGAGACGCGCGGCGCGCGCTGCAATGAATCAGCTGACGCCGGCCGCTTCCAGCAGGCTGCGGATGCGGGCGGCGTCTTCCGGATTCTGGAAGGTGTCATTGTTTTCCAGCCAATTGTCGATGGTGAAATCCGGTTGGCGATTTAACAGATCCTCGCCCGCCGCGCGTGCGGCTTCCGTACGCCCCATCGCGCCCAGAATTACCGTCTTGTATACCAGCGTGAAATTGTGATCCGGCGTGCGCGCGTAGACGATCTCGATCGCTTCCAGCGCCGTATCGTAATTGCCGAGCCAGAAATTCGACATCGCGACGATATTCTGCCACCAGGCTTGGTAGAACGGCTGAAGCTTGAGTGCCTTGTCGATCAGCAGCCTGGCCCGCTCATACTGCCTGACATGGGTCAGGCCCCAGGCGTAGAGCGAGAGATGGTTTACGTTGTTGGGCGAAAATTCGAGGGATTTCTCCCCCGCGGCGATGAACTTTTCGAAGTCGCGCTGTAACATGTAGGCAATGGACAAGACCCCATAGGCCTCACCGTCAGCCGGATTCAATTCGATCGCCTTGTTGGTCCAATCTACGGCTT
>CAZVDW010000266.1:0-9470 GCA_964625645.1 uncultured Rhodospirillaceae bacterium | reverse complement strand
CCATACGTCAAGCGGCCCGTGACGACGCCAGCGGCGAAAAGCGCGCGGCCTGCGGTGGCGCGAGGCGACCATCCGGATGCGTCGCGACGCTTGGCCGATGCCCCCACATCGCCCGGCGCGCCGCTCCTACCCGGAAGGCCGCCTCGGGCCATCAAATGGGTCTTTATCAGTGTCGTTTGGTATTACTCTGCCGTCGCGTCAAGCAGGGCCTGGGTCATGTCGATGGCATTGCCCGGCAGGGCCAGCTCGTCCTCCAGGGGCTCATAATCGCGAATGATCGCCCTGGTCTCCACCGCCGGGACGCCGTCGTCCATGATCCGCATGCCCCAGCCGATGCGGGCATAGCCGGTATAGGGAATGCGCTCGCAAGGTGGCCTGTTCGCCCCCGCGACGGCGGATTCCAGGCGGTCGAGCAAGGCGAAGGCCGCCGTTGCTCCCGCCAGTGGCGTGGCAAGGTTGAGATTGGCGTCTATCGTCGAGCAAATCTTGCTGCCGATACGCAGCATGAATCGGGTGGTCGGGTGTTCCGCGATGCGCGGACCGGGCCCGACCTTCTCGACGGCGAAGGGTGGTGCCAGGTCGGCCGGGTCGGGCAGGGCGTCGGCGCGCACCATCTGTGCCGTGCCATCGTCGGCGATGAGGTAGATCGTGCTCGTCTCGAGGTCGATCAGGCGGCTGCCGCCGCGACTGGCGATAAGGACGCGATTGCTGTCAGGGTCGTCGACCACCCATATCGCCAAGTCGCCCACCGCGGTCTCGACCAGGGTGGCGGCCTGCGCACTTGCGCAGGCGGTGGCGGCAATGAGAGCGAGGAGGAAAAGTCTCATCAGGCCAGTCTGCCCCCAAAGTGCTTAAGGTAGGGTTACCCGGCCTCCGGTTCGGCCATGAAGGGCGGCGGCGCGAAATAGGGCGGGAAGGTGCCGATCGCGGCCATATCCACCTCGACCAGGACGGGGCCGTCGATGGCGATGGCCTCGGCCACCGCCGGGCCCAGGGCGTCGGCGCTGGCCACGCGCCTGAACGGCATGCGGGCGAGCGCGGCAAGGGTCTCGAAGTCAGGCCCCGAAGGCTTGTCGTAGACATGGTGGCCACCGTAAAGCTTGTCCTGGATATGCCGAATGACGCCGTAGCCGCCATCGTTCATGACCAGGAAGACCACGTCCGCGCCGGCGTCCGCGGCGGTCCAGATTTCCGCCAGGCTGAGATAGAAGGCGCCGTCGCCGCACATGGCGACCACCTTGCGGCCAGGCGCGCCGAGCGCGGCGCCAATACCGAAGGGCAGGCCCGGGCCGATCGCCGCGCCGACCGGATAGACGCTGTCGCGCGGCCCGTGCACGGGAAAGATGCGGTTGCCCCAGGTGCTGTTGTTGAGAGTGACGTCGCGCACCCAAAGCGCATCCCGTGGCATCGCCGCGCGCAGATCGCCGGGGAAGCTGCGATAAGGGCCCAGATAGTCCAGGTAGGCCTCGATGGCGCGAGTCTTGAGGGCGGCGATCTCCTCGCCGTAGCCGGGTGCGATGGCAAGCCGGCCGGCGACGCGCTCGGCGAGCGCGGCGAGTGTCAGGGCGCTGTCGGCGCAGACGAAGTGCTCGCAAGCGTAGGTGCGGCCATTGGCGGCGGCGTCGATATCGATCTGGGCCCGCCGTGGCGGCAGAGCGAGGCTCATATCGCGCGTCTCGTGGCCGCGCAGGCGTGAGCCGGCGACGATGAGCAAATCGACGCCGGCATAGAACGCTTCCACCTCGGGCGTGCCGTTGAGACCGCCGAGGGTCATGGCATGGTCTTCGTCGACCACGCCGCGGCCGTTCCAGCTCGTCACAAGCGGCACGCCGAGCTCGACCAGCCTTGCCGCCGCCGCCGTGGCGTGGGCCGCGCCGTTGCCGAGCCACAGCATGGGCCTGCGCGCCGCCGCCAGCATGTCGGCGAGCGTGGCCAGCGCCGCCTCGTCGGGCGCGGGCGCCGGCGGCAGGGGCAGGCGGAAGCTCTCGAGCGCCTGCGGGCGCGGCAGCTTGGTGCGCAGCACGTCGATGGGAATTTCGACGCTGACAGGCCCTTGCGGCGGCGTCAGGGCCTCGGCCGCAGCCTTGGTCAGAACCCCGAGCGCTTGCTCCGCCGAGCGCACGCGATAGGCCGCCTTGCCGACCGACGCCAACATGGCGAGCTGGTTCGGCGCGTCATGAACCGTGCCCTGGCGGCGGTCGACATTGGCCAGGGCGGTCTGGCCGGTGATGTGAAGCACCGGCGAGCCCGCGAAATGCGCTTCCAGCAGCCCGCCCGTGGCATTGGCCGCACCCGGCCCGGTGCTGGTGATGACGACGCCGAGCTCGCCCGAGACGCGGGCGTGGGCATCCGCCATATGGGCCGCCCCGGCTTCGCCTCGCGCGGGCACGAAGCGGATGGCATTGCGGCGGCCGACCGCATCGAGCAGCGGGATGTTGTGTACCGAGATCACGCCATAGGCGCACTCGACCCCGCAGGCCTGCAAAAACTCCGCGGCGATATCGCCGACCGTCATCTCATCCGTCATTCGTGCCTCTCCGGGAAATCGCCGCAGCGGGCCTAAAGCGTTATGCTCTGCCCTTCGGCGGGGGCCTCGCATCGGGTGTCGGAGCCGAGCTCGGCCAGGGTGGCGCGGGCGCTGGCGAGCTTGGCGTCGATGGCGTCGTCGTCCTGGTCCGGGTCGTGGTGGAAGATGTGCAGGGTCTTGACCGCGGCTTTATGGGCCAGCCGCGCCGCCTGACCGACGCTGGAATGGCCGAAGCCGGCGAAACCGGGATATTCCTCATCGCTGTAGCAGGTGTCTGTAACCAGGATATCAGCGTCGCGGACGAAGTCGGCGAGACGCTCCACATAGCTCCGATTGTGCCGCACGTCGTCGGGCTCGAACAGCTCGTTGTCGGTGACGTAGCACAGGGTCTTACCGTTGGCGCTGAGACGATAGCCAAGACAATAGCCGGGATGGCTAAGGAGCATGGTGCGCACCTCGACGCCATCGAGCTCGAAGGTCTCCTCGCGCAAATCGCGGAAGCTTACCTGGGCACCGAACTTGTTAATTGTGATGGGGAAATACACGCCCTCCATCTGGCCGCTGACCAGGTCGCGCACGCTGATGTCGCCATGGGAGGCGCCACATATCTCGATCTCGTTGCCGGGCACGTAGAGCGGCGTGAAATAGGGCAGGCCATGGATGTGGTCCCAATGGGGATGGGAGATGAGCAGGCGCGCTGACAGGGGCTCGCTGGACCCTTCCTGCAAGTGGTTCGACAGTTCCTTGATGCCGGTTCCGGCATCGAGAATGAACAGGTGCTCGCCCGGCCAGCGAACGGTCAGGCAAGGCGTGTTGCCGCCGTAGCGCAGCGAGCGCGGGCCGGGCACGGGCAGGGTGCCGCGGATGCCCCAATAGGTCAGCGTCACGTCGTCGCTGAGGATCCCCTCAAGTTGCTGGATAAGAGTATCGAGCTTTGCCGATTTGGCGATGTAGCCGGCGGCGCCGAATTCCCGTGCACGGCGGCGGTCGAAATCGAAAGTCTTGCCGGATAGTACCACCACCTTGGTGTCGCTCAGGCCTGGATCCTGGCGCACCAGGCGGCAGAGCTCCAAGCCGTCCATTTCGGGCATCATGATGTCGGTGATAACGCAATCGGGCTTCTGCGCCCGGATCTCTTCGAGCGCCGCCACGCTCGATGTGGAGCTCGTCACATGATAGCCGGCCTTGGTGAGGATGGTTCCGACCATCTTCACCATGAACGGCTCATCGTCGACCAGATAGATAGTCCTCGCCATGACGTTTCGCCAAGCCAAGTCTGCCAGCGTCGAGGCTACTATGATTGGCTGGAAAAATCGAGGCGGCAGCAGGATTTAGAAGGATGAGCCGGGCTCGCGCAGGAAGGCCAGCTCCGCCTCGCTGCTTTCGCGCCCCAGCACCGCGTTGCGGTGGGGAAAGCGGCCGAAGCGGGCGATGATGTCGCGGTGGCGCACGGCAAAGCCGTGGTTGCCCTCACTGCCGCTCTTCGCGAACAGGCTCACGCATTGCTCCTGATCGGCCAGGTCCTCGCTGTGCATGAAGGGCGTGTAGAGGAAAAGGCGCGCCCTGTCGGTCATGCCGGGTGCCTGGTCGAGGCCGCGCGCTACCGCGTCGCGGGCCACGGCAAGGGCTGCCGCATCGCTGGCAAAGCCGCGGGCGCTGTCGCGGAACAGGTTGCGGGGCACCTGGTCGAGCAGGATGCACAAAGCGAGGGCGCCGTCCGCCGTCTCCGTCCACTCGTCATAGGCGCCGGCCACGGCATCGTCATGGGCCTTGCCGAGGCGCTCGCCGACCAGAGCGTCGAAGGCCGGATCCTTGACGAACCAGCGCTCGGGCCCGGCCTCGCCGAACCAGAAGTCGAGAACGGATTGCGGGGTTGCGGTCATTGACTGAACAGCAGCTCGATGAGCGCGCTCAGGGCTTTGTCGCCGATCAGTGTGATCGTCTGGTCGTCATCGATGGTGGCGTAATAGGCGGCGAGGGCCGGCGCATGGTCGCCGACATAGAGCATGGCCAGCGGGCTGCCATAGTCGATCTCGCCTGCCGCGCGGCCGTAGAAGGCGACAATGGTCTTGGGATTGCCGACGCCGACGTCCTCCGCCTTGGCGGTCCCTTCCGCGCGGCGCACCGTGAGTGCCGCGGTGGCTGCGACACGGGCAGCGAGGGTGGCCGCCGCCTCCGGCGCCGCTCGATGCGTCTCGTCGGCCTGCACCGCGCCGCCCGCATGACTGTGATCGGCGGCGTGGACGAACCACCGGCCCTCGGCATCGCGGCTCACGGCCGCCCGGCGCGCCTGGTGCAACACCTCGATGGAGCCCAGTGCGTCCTCGCCCACGGCAAGGAGCGGGATGACGCTCTCGCGCGCATCCGGCGTCTCGCCGTCCTGCCTGGCCGCGATCACCACAACCAGCCCGGCCAGCACCAGCCATATGGCGATCAGACCGGGGCGCAGGCGGCGCGTGCTCATTCGCCGCCGATGGCCTGCATCAACTGCTGCAGATTTTCGATCTGGTAGTTCGCGATGGCGACGATATCGGGGCCTTCGTCGATCAAGGTATAGCGCCGGAAGCCGTCGGTCAGCATGTCGCCGATATTGTAACGGGCAAGCGGCGCTTCGCCATCGGCCGGATACAGGGTGATCACCATCATTGGCGTGGCGACTCCGTAATCCACCCCCTCGGCGCCGGAGCCAAGCTCCTGATCGCGGCGGGTACGGCCGAAGGCGGCAAGCGCCTGGCCGATCAGTGGCGCCAGATCGGCATCCGCGCGATGCTCATGGGCGATATCGTCCGGTTCGCCCGGCGCATGGCGATGGTGCAGCCAGGCATCCGTCGCGTCGCGCTCAAAGCGATAGACGTCTCCCTCGAACGTGATCTCGATGGCGCCAAGCGTGCCCACCGGCACCGGCACCAGGAAGCGGACCTCGCCGGCATCCTGGTGACTGGCTTCCTGATGGCTTTCGCCGCCGCCGTGCCCGAGCATTCCGGTGCTCTCCACCACCGTGATCGCCGCGATCACGGCAGCCAACACCCCCCAGGTGGCAAGCGTCCGCCGGTTCACCTTTGCCGCCACCACACTGCCGTTCCGATCAAGCCGAGCAGCAGCGGGAACAGGAAAACGGCCAGGAAGAACGTCGCCTTCATCTGGCGGTTGGTGAAATTGATCTCGGGCAGCTCGCGGGTATGCGGCTCGATGCCGATGAGGTTCTCCTGGGCGGCCAGATAGTTGACGGTGTTGAGGAACAGATTGCCGTTGCCGAGGATGTGGAAGAACGAGTTGGTGGCGAAATCGGAATCGCCGATCACGACCATGCGTGAGCGCTCGGTCACCATGCGCAGCGGGCTCGCGCCTGCGGGTGCCTCGCGTCGTTCCAGGTTGGTCGCGAGGTCCTGCTCCTCCTGGCTGGCGGGGCGCTTGTTGATCGCCACCATCATCGTCAGCGGGCCTGGTATATCGGCCTCGTCGTCGCGCTCGGCGCGGTCGGTCGAGGTCTCGCCGAAGCTGTTGGCGGAGGAATTGATCACCGGCGTTACCGAGGTGCCGGCAACGCGCTGGCCGGGCGACAGAGACCGCACGCCCGGGAAGAACGACAGCGGCAGCGCGCGCGTGACCTGGTGATTGTTGTAGTTGGTCACGGCCGGTGATGAGGGGTCGGCGGCGAAGTGATGCGCCGGGTCGATCACCATGGTCTCGTCCAACACCACGCCATAGTCGCGCAGCAGCGGGCCGAGTCCGGTTTCTATGAAGGGGTCGACCATCAGGAAGGCGTCGCCGCCATCGGCCATGAAAGTGCGCAAATCCTCGACCTCGCGCGGCAGCAGCTCGGTCTTGGGCCCGGCGATGACAAGCACGGCACAGCCGTCCAGGGCCGCCAATCCCGACTGCAGCAGGGAAACCTTCTCGAGCGTGTAATTGAGCTCTTGCAGACCATTGCCGGCCTTGGCCAGGCCATGTGTCTCGTGCATCACGTATTGCACGCCGGTGCCATGGGCGTGGCTGGCTGTGGCTTCAAGATGGTCGTGCTGCTCCATGCTGAGAGGATCGGCCTCGCCATGGCCGTCGAGGAAGCAGGCCTTCTGCGTTGCACCCTGCGAGACCCTGAGAACGCCATTGATGATATCGGCTTCGAGCTCGCCATTGACGTCGACACGGCGATCCTCGCTGGTCATCACGCCGGTGCCGGGAAAGCGCACGTTGAGAATACGCGCCTGTGCCGGATTTAGCGTCGGGTCATGGAACTCTACCGTCACCTTGTCCGACTGCTTGGCGATCAGGCGGTAGAGGTTGATGGTCTTTTCCATCAGGTGATTGTGGAAAAAGGAAATGTGGACGGGCTTCTCCAAGCGCTCCAACACGTCGATGCTTTGCTCGCTGAGCGAATGGATGCCCGCTTCACTGAGGTCGACGCGGACCGGATATCTGACCGACATGTAGCCGAGCGCGATGATGATGCCGATCACGCCGAGGGTATGCAGCGCGACTTCGACACGGCGGCGGCGGATCATGCCGCCGAGCTCGTTGCGCAAGTCATAGGCGCCCCAGGCCGTGAGGCCCAGTCCGGCCACGGCCAGGACTATCGTCACGGTGAGAGTCTCGTAGAAGATGGCCTGGGTAAACAGCGCCGCGAGCAGCAGGCCGATGCCGGTGAGCAGGATCAGGATCGGGCGCATGCTACCGTCTCCATTGCAGATAGCCGGCATTCAGAGTCAGCGCGATGGCGCTGATGGCGAGGTAGTAGGCCACGGCATCGGTCAGCAGCAGGCCCTCGATGAACTGGGCGAAGTGGTTCGAAAACGACATGTAGCCGAACAGGTTCCAGAGGAAATACGAGGACTGGAAGCTTTGCAGATTGCCAATGAACCAGAAGCCCAGCAATGCCGCCACCGTGGCCAGCGCCGCGACGATCTGGTTCTTGGTCAGGACCGACAACAACTGGCCGATGGCGAGGCAGGCCATGCCCAGCAGGATGAAGCCGAGATAGCCCGAGATGATGGTCATCGTCTCGGGCTCGGCGAACAGATACATCGGGATCAGGTCGATGGCGGTGCCGGCGGTCATCAGCAGCAGGATGGTCACGGCGCCGAGATATTTGCCGGCGACGATCTGCCAGGGCCGCAGCGGTAGCGTCAGCAGCAGCTCCATGGTCTGGCCGTCCCACTCGCCGGAGAACAGCCGCATGGAGATGGCGGGGCTGACCACGGTCAGCAATATGCCCATGTTCTGGAACGTCGCATCCATTGTCGCGGTGTTCGATAGGAAGACGTTGTAGGTATAGAAATATCCCGTGCCGACGAGGAAAACCGCCACCACGAAATAGGCGATGGGCGAGCGGAAGTAGAGCCACATCTCCTTCTGATAGACGGCGAGCATGCCGTTCATGCCACGGCCTCCTGCTGCGCGTCTTTTACGTAGTGCAGGAAGATATTCTCCAAGGTCGGCTCCTGACGCTCCAGACGGTGCAAGTCCCAGCGCCCGGCAACCGCGCGCGCGATGGCCGCTTCGATGCCCTCGCGGTCGCCGACCTTGCAATACGCGATCAATGCGCCGCCGTCCTCTTGAAAGGTCGCTGCCTCGATTCCCTCCAGGGCCAGCAGCTCCTCGCGCAACTCAGCCTCCGGCGCGGTCACCCGCAACGAGACAATGTTGGTGCGCTCGACGGCACTCTGCAGGCCGTGCGGCGTGTCGATGGCCAGCAGGCGGCCGTCGTTGATGATGGCCACGCGTTGGCAGATCAGTGTCACCTCGGGCAGGATATGGGTGCTGAGCAGCACCGTGTGGCTCTCGCCGAACGAGCGGATGACCTCGCGGGTCTCCAGAATCTGGCCCGGGTCGAGACCGATGGTGGGCTCGTCGAGCAACAGCACGGAGGGTTTGCCGAGCAGGGCCTGGGCCAGGCCGACGCGTTGGCGGTAGCCCTTCGAGAGCTTGAATATCTCGCGCTTGACCACGGCCTCGAGGCGGCAGGCCATGACGACGCGGTCGAGCTCGGCCGGAGTTTCGTTCCTTGGTATGCCCTTGGCCTTGGCGACGAAACGCAAATAGCCGGTGACATCAAGGGTGTTGTAGAGGGGCGGATGCTCGGGCAGATAGCCGATATGCCGCGCCGCCTCGACATTGTGGTCGGCCATGTCGTAGCCGGCGACTGTGACGCTGCCGCCGGTTGCCGCGGTAAAGCCCGCGATCATGCGCAGCGTGGTCGTCTTGCCGGCGCCGTTGGGGCCCAGGAAGCCCACCACCTCGTCCTCCTCGACCGTGAACGAAAGGTCGTGGATGATGGTCTTGGAGCCGTAGCGCTTCTGTACCGAGTCGAGAGCGATCATGGCGGCCTTTTCAGTGCCAGACGTGCGAGAGGCCCCCTTCGCAAAGGGAGCCTCCCTCATTTAGGCGATATCGCCGAGCGAAGCTAGTCGTACCAGCGCTCGCCCATCGACTCGTACTGCTTGATGCTGTGACCGAACCACAGAGGCGCATTCTCGAGGTCGCGCATCCGGGTCAGGCGCTCGACCGAATGGAAGTAGTCCTTGATGCTGTAGTTCAGGCCGGCCGGATGGCCTTCCAGGTTCTCTTCCATCCAGATCGCATCCTGGGACAGGATCACGGTGCCGGTATTCGGAAGCTTAACCTTGACGGACTGGTGACCGAGGGTGTGGCCCGGGGTGAAATAAACCATCACGGAGCCGTCGCCGAACAGGTCATAGTCGCCGTCGAGCGCGAAGTAGTCAAAGTCACGCGCATCATCATAGTCGGCCAGGATGTGTGCGCCGCTCGACCGCTGGAACTTCTCAGGCCACCAGGCCTGATAAAGCTCAATCTTCTGGATCACGTGGGTCGCGTTCGGGAACATCTCGATATTGGCGATATGGTCGAGATGCGAATGCGAGGTGATGACGACCTTGACGTCGTCCACGCTGTAGCCGAGCCGCTGGAGATAGCGGTCGATGACGTC
>CAZVDW010000265.1:0-1720 GCA_964625645.1 uncultured Rhodospirillaceae bacterium | reverse complement strand
CAAATGCAGACCGCGTTCCTTGGCCAGATCCATGGTGAACTCCAAGGCCTCCTGGAAATCGTCACCATGCTCTATCAACTCAGCACCGAAGGCCTTCATGGCGGCATTTTTTTCGGGGTTGTTGCCATGCGGCACGACGATCACCGATTTCAAGCCAACCACACTGGCAGCACGCGCTACCGACTGGCCGTGGTTCCCGCGCGTCGCCGAGATGACGGCCGGGCAATCCGGTTCGGCAGCTTTCAGCTTGGTCATGTAGACCAAACCACCGCGTACCTTGAACGCTCCCGTCTGTGTATGGTTCTCGTGCTTGACCCAAACTTCGCTCCCGGTGCGGGCCGACAACAAAGGCCAGTGGTGGGTTGGTGTCGGCGCTATGTGCCGGCGTACGATCTCCAAACCTTCGCGCATTTCATCGTGGGTCAATACCGGCATATTATTCTCCTTCTCGCGCTATATATCATCCGCGCTGGGTTATGGCGATGCCACTGGGGGTCAAAGGTGCGGTTGCGATCAACGAAGGCGTCATGGCCTCTGAAAACGAAGCACCGCAAGGGCCATGCGCACGACGTCACCCTTCGGGTCGGACGACGAGATCAATTACTGCATCAGTTCCGACAGCAACTACAGGCGCGAGATCAGCTGCTGGGATCGCCCAAAGATTTAGAATCTTTCTTACCGGCTACGCGGTACGCCCCTATAGCCTCCAGCAACATGATGGCACGACGCGCCATCATCAACACGACCCTCGAGTTTATACCATGCTCGCAGTCCGTTAGTCATGGTCAACAGCCGCAACAGATGCGCCCTCATTCCCTCAAGGCCGGCTTGGCTTCATCGCCTCGCAGGATATGAGGACGGCACCAGCGAGGAACTGACGCTCTTGCAACGCAAGGCCAACGGCGCACGCTACGCCATCTCTGACGAGTATCTCGGGCTCTTAGCTCCAGCTACCCACCCGAACGACCACTATGTCTGATTTCATCCGCTCGAGCCCTGGCGACATCCGACTTCCAGACCGAGGCCGAAGCGCGCGGCGTGTTCCTGTTGGCCAAGAAAGCCTTTGCCGTTGGCCGTTTGCCGACACAGCACACTGCTAGGCTGGGCATCGGAAACCCAATACCTTGGAAGAGACTTGGCACGACATCGATATCACCGCCCATATCCAGCCAACCCGGGTGCCGGTCCAAGCGGAAGCCAGCATGCAGCCGATACCGTGGGTGCGCTGTGTGTCCTTGCACGGGCTTGAAAAGCTTTGCTTGCCGGACGTGCTGATTAGCACGTCGGTCATCGGCGTCGACGTCCTTCATACCCGCCAGGACTTCTGCCTCCGGCACGTTAGGAGTTAGAAGCGCGGCTCAGCCAATGAGTTTTTCGTGAGCGAGAAAACGGCCACATCCTGTACTAGTGCCGAACCGCCCTTAGCCACGATCACCGGGTTGAGAACGATCGGAACGTCTGCCGCCTTATCGGCCAGTACTTCCGCTACCGCTTTGATAGCACTGACACTATACAACATGCCGCTCTTAATGGCATCAGCGCCAAGATCGTGGGGCATTTTCTGCACGGTCAGTACCGTGATTGCGACCATCGCGTAGCCGCCAAGCGCGGTGATCATCTTGATATCGACTAGGACCCCAGTGCCGTCACCAGAATAGGATCCAGCGACAATCAGCACGCGACCGCTCACGGGCTTTCTCAATGGCCGGCGTCGACCCGC
>CAZVDW010000264.1:0-2066 GCA_964625645.1 uncultured Rhodospirillaceae bacterium | reverse complement strand
CCGTCCGGCAATGAAGGCCCACGTTGCTCTCCAGGTCCGCGAGTTGCCCCTTCTTCGGCGGCAGTTGATCGCCCAGGAGTACACCGTCGTTGACGATGATGAACTTCCGGGGTACAGCCGCTGCTATGTGTCTGATCCTTTCGGAAACCGCGTAGAGTTGCTGGAGCCTCTGTAACTGACTTCGCTCCCCGGTAGTACGAGGCAACACTCGTGACACGTCCTCTCGATCTGCCCGCCGAAGCTCTGCTCGATGCTAGCGAGTCGGTCGTGGCGGTGGGCGTAACACCCGGAAACGCCGATGTGCTCGCCGCGCTGGCCGAGCCAGGCGCTGTAGCGGCCATGCGCCCCGGCGCTGACGGCGCACAGCCGGCATGGTGGAGGCCGCCGCCAGCCTCTCGCAAGGACCGTCGTCGGGGCATCGGACCGGACGGTGCCGAGGCGCTGGTCTTCTTTATCGGCCAGGATCGCATGGTCTGGCTGATGCCGGATGCAGAGGCCGCCGGTAGCGCTGCAATGCTTCCTCTGCCGACCATGCCTCTCGATCTGTGGTCCGTGGCAACTCTGCTCTTTCCTACCATCGGCCGCGGTGAGCGGCGACGACTATGGGCAGTGCTCGACATAACACTGCCCGATGCGCCACCTGGCGATGCGCCTCAAGCAGCGGAGGAGGCCGGCAGGGTCTACGAGGCGCTCGTAAGCCACGTCGATAGGCTGGACGTGCGGCTGCTCGAAGAGGCCGTGCGTCTCCTGGGGCGTACAGACGCCGCCGAGGCGGATTTCTTTCAGGCAGCGTTGCGCCGTGGAATGCGGCGCGCATTCACGGAAGATGGGGCAGGCACGCCAGAATCGGCCACCGATCCGACCGAGTTCCTGGGCGAAATTATGGCGCCGCCGGAAGCGCTGCGGCCTGCAAGCCGGATCGAGCAGGTTGATTCGGACGAAGTGGCGGCGGCGCTCGGACCCGGAGGTCGCCTGGCGTCTGCTCTCACCGAGTACGAAGATCGGGCCGGGCAGCGAGAGATGGCGCAGGCGGTTGCCAATACGTTGAACCGGCGCGACCACCTGCTCGTAGAGGCCGGGACAGGCACCGGCAAATCGCTGGCATATCTCGTGCCGGCAGTGATGTATGCCGTGACCAACGGTCGGCGGGTTGTGGTGTCAACGAATACCATCAACCTACAGATGCAGCTGCATCAGAAGGATGTGCCGCTGCTACAACAGGCGCTGAAACTTCCATTCCGCGCCGCCGTGGCCAAGGGCCGCAGCAACTATATCTGCCTGCGGAGGTGGCGAGGTTTCCTCCGCGATCCCACACCTGCCGCACCGGAGCTGCTCTTCGCGACTCGCATCCTGTTTTGGCTGCGGGAAACCCAAACGGGCGACCGACAGGAACTGGCGCTCTCGGATGAGGAACTCGGCGCCTGGGCGCAAGTCGCTGCAGACGTGGACAGCTGCACCCCGCAGCTCTGTCGCCATCATCGCCAAGGCGTGTGCTTCCTTGCTCGCGCCCGGCGGGAGGCCGAGGCAGCCCATGTCGTAATCGTCAACCACGCTCTGCTTCTGGCCGATATCGCGCTGGAAAACCAGGTGCTGCCACCGTATGACGACCTCATAGTTGACGAGGCCCATCACCTCGAAGAGGAAGCCACCGATCAGCTCGGCCTCCGACTCGAGCAGCACGCGCTCCTCGGTCTTTTGCAGCGCCTCAGCCTGAGGATCAGCCAGGGCCGCTATGGGGGGCTCTTCGGCGACATCCACTCCCTATTGCTGACAACTGGGGGGCCAGCACTGCGGGAGCGCGCTGCCGATCTTGCACAACCGGCCCACGACGCTGTTGAGGCAGTCGTGCCACTGGTGCGCAACCTGTTCGATGCAGTCCAGGGCTTCGCGCGCGAGGCCGCCGATACAGCCGGTGGCAACAACGAGCGGCAACTGCGGCTGACGGCGGGCAACCGCCGGACCGATTCCTGGGAGCGCGCAGAGGAAACTTGGGTTGCGCTTTCCGAGGGGCTCGGTGCGCTCGGACGTGCAATTGCCCGGCTCCACGGCACGCTCTCCGACTTTCG
>CAZVDW010000263.1:0-14627 GCA_964625645.1 uncultured Rhodospirillaceae bacterium | reverse complement strand
CAGACAGATCGCGACCGCCTTGTGCATGCTCTCCCGCCCTCCTCAGAGCATGACTATAGCCTGGGCGGCGCCGCGCCGGAATGGCTCGCTTCGCCCGGACCCGCAGCCTACAGTGAACGCGTCATGAGCTTCAGGCGCCGTTTTTCACTCTCCGAGTCGGCTCGCCAGCGCGGCGTGGCCTTGATCGCGGTCCTGTGGGTCCTGACCTTGCTGGCCGTGGTGGCGACGGCGGTGACCGTGGATGCGCGCACCGACATGGCGCTGGCACGCAATGCCGAGGCCGGGGCCAGGGCGGAGGCGCTGGCCGATGCCGGGGTGATGCGCGCGGCGCTGATGCTGATGAGCCGGCGCCCTAGCAATATTCGCGACCGCGAGGAAGCCGCAGACGAGGGCGCGGATATCGTCGCTGACACGGAAGAGGTGGAGGCGCCTGCGCTCGCCGAGCTGCTGGAGCGCCGCGCCGGCAGCGAGGCCCTGCTGGCGGCGTTGCCGCTCAGCGATAGCGACTGGCCGGTCGACGGCAGTCCGCTGGTGCTGCCGTTGGCTGGCGCGGTGCTGTCGCTGGCGATCCAGGATGTCGGCGGCCTGGTCGACCTCAACAGCGCCGGCGACGAGCTTCTGGCCGGCCTTTTCGTTGCCGCCGGGCTGCTCGACGACGAGGCCAGCGACCTGGCGGCGGCGATCCGCGACTATGCCGACGAGGACGACCTGGTGCGCCCGGGCGGCGCCGAGGCCGCGGCCTATCGCGCCGTGGGCCTGGCCGAGCCCAAGAACGGCGCCTTCCAGTTTCCCGCCGAGCTGCGTGCCGTGCTCGGCATGACGCCGGCGCTGTTCGCGGCCGTGCGCCCCGCCATCACGGTCTGGTCCGGGCGCCCCGGCATCGACCCGCGCGTCGCCGCGCCCGCCGCCCTGGCAGCCCTGCCGGTGGGCAACCAGGCACAGGTCGAGACCCTGCTCGCCGATCGCGCCACCGGTAGCGAGCGCCCGCAGCATGGCTTGGTTGGCGCCGACGCCTATCTCAGCCGCTCGCGCGGCCGCGTTTTCGCCATCCGCGCCGAGGTGCTGACCGAGGCCGGCGCCAGCTTCGTGCGCGAAGCCGTGATCCGCCTGTCACGGCGCTCGGGCGCGGGCTTCCAGGTCTATCACTGGGGGCGGGGCGCGCCGGCGGTGGCGGTGGAGGCAGAGTGATGCTGCGGCAATGGCTGGCATGTGCGGGTAAACGGGCCACGCTTTCCGTGCCGGTGGTGGCTGGGAACATGCTATCGGTGGTCAGCCGGCTCGACAGCTCGCCGCCGGTTCGCGACGCGGATAGTGGCGAGGTGGTGGTGATCGATACTGCGGCGCCTGGATATCCGGCAACCACGCCGTCCGCGTCAGCGTGCTCGATCTCGCCAGCCTGACATTTACCGGGCATATCGCGGTCGGCCCGGCCCCGACGGCTTGGCCTTCGTGCGCGGCAATTAGGCAAAGAAAAAGGGAGGGAGCCGAAGCTCCCTCCCTCGGGTCTCGCAGGTTGGCGGCCTCACTCTACTACGCAGGCAAAGTCCGCATCGTCCTTGCCGTCGGTGCCGTCTTCGGCCTCCTCGAAGTCGGTGCAGCCGTCGTCGTCGTCATCCGGGTCGATGTCGTCCGGGATGTCGTCGCCGTCGGTGTCGAGCGGCGTGCCGCACTCGTTCAAGGTCAGTTGCAGCGTGCCGTCGGGGCCGCTTTCGCGCCAGCCGCTGGCCGGATCGAAGATCTTCAGGCCTTCGTTGAGCGTGAAGGTGTTGTAGATCGGCTCGGCGGTGGTGCCGCCGACGACCCGGCACGAGGTCGGCTCCCAAAGGTCGTGGGCGTCGGACGGGTTCTCGTCGGTCATCACCCACAGCGTCACCGTGCAGGATTCGCCGCTCGCCAGCCCGTCAAGCGTTATGAGGATGAATTCCGGCTGCTTCTGCGGCACCGTGCCGGTGACCTTGAAGGCACTGGCGGGACGGGTGTGCGTGACCACGCAGCTTGCCGTATCGCTGTTCCAGCCGTCGCAGATGCCGTCGGCGCAGAATGTGTCTAGGCCGTCGTCGGCATCCTCGGCCTCGGGATCAAGATCCCAATCGGCGCCGAGCACATCCGAGATCACCGCGCCGTCGGCGAGGTCGCTGCTGCCGGCATTGGCGATATCGATCGCCATGACGTAGCGTTGCGTATGCAGTAGCCCAACCCCGACCACGCCGGCATCGTTCTCGCCCTGCACATAGCCGCTGGCGAAGGTGTCGTCGAAGGCATCATCGAGCGGCCCGTCGAGCAGGCTCTTGGAAACGTCGAGATCGAACGATTCGACGGTCAGGTTGGCACATTCGGCCGAGCTGTCGCCGGGCGGGTGCCCGCTACCAGTGGCACCATCATACACTGCCCAGAAACCGAAATCGCCGGCAAGGCCGGTGCTGTCGAACGTGTAACTCACCTGGCCATTGGCGTCCGGCGTGCCGCTGGCGACCAGGATCGAGGCATTCCATTCGTCGTCGCAGGACGCCCCCACGAGCGGCTCGGCGCTGAGGAGCCTCTGCCATATCTCCAACGTGCCGTCGGTAACCGCGGTGCCGTCCACCGCACAGATACCGCCGTGCTCGTGGTCTTCGGCGCAGATCACGGTGGCGGTGATGTCGAACGAATCCGGCTCGCTCACCGTAGCGTCAAGATTGAGGGTTGTACTGGAAAGCGACGCACCTGCCCATGTGGGCGCGGCAAAGCCGCCGACAGCGATGGCGACCGCCAGGCCGCCGAGTGCGGCAGCGGTTGGCAAAGTAAAGAACCGGTTCCTGTTCATGGGAATCGTCCTCCTCCATGCCATTCGGCATCGCCACGGCTGTTCGACCGGGTCCATGCCGCCAGCGGATATTCTTCATGCCCCCAGGGCCTTGCTCCGAGGGAACTTCTCAACCCCCGATGCAATCACAATTCGCCCCGCTCGGCATGGTGCGTTCGCACTATGTCGGTAAAATTTTCCCGGTATTGTCGCGACCCTGTCGTCGCGCCTATTCCTGCCCCGGAAAGACGAAGATCATATACGGTCCCCCGGCCTCCTCCGGCGGCACCGGATTTGCTTGCGTGGCGTGGGACACCGGCGCCATGCTCTTGAGGAAGGTGGCGACGGCCATGGCGTCCTCGTCCGTGAGGACGGAGGTATTGACCACCGGCATGGGCGGGCGCAGGGCGCTGCCGTCGGGGCGCACGCCTTCCTTCAGCGCGCGCACGATGTCCGCAGCCGACCAGCTGCCCAGGCCGGTCTCCATGTCCGGGGTCAGGTTGGGCGGATACATCACGCCCAGCCCGGGAATGAAAATGCCGTTGTCGGCGCCGGCCAGATAAAGATCCGGGTTGGGAGCGCCGAGCAGAAAGCCGTCGGTATGGCAGTCGGTGCAATTGCCGATGGTGACCAGATACTGGCCGCGCGCCACCATCTCCGCCTCGGACGCGGCCAGGGCGCCCGTCGTGGTCACGCCAAGCGCAGCCGCAAGACCGATGACGATCGTGGCTATGCCGTTTTTCATGGTTCTCCACTCCTTTTTTTGGTGGTTGTCTCCGCCGGTTCTCAGTCCTCCGTCCTCAGAGCCGTCCGAACGCCCGCATGCAGGCGCTCGTTGACCGCCGCGTCCGCATAGGGCTGCCAGTTCAGGCGGCGGGCGACGAAGCCTTCTTGCAGGCGCTCGCAGGCCTCCAGCGCCGCGCGGGCCTCGTCGAGGCGGTCGAGACTGGCGAGTGCGGCGGCGAGCAGGTAGTGGGCGTGCGGGAAGTCGGGGCGGTCGATGATCGCCTGCCGCGCCACGGCTTCGGCTTCGGCGAAATGGCCGGCGGCGAGCTGGGCGCGGGCGATGGTGTTGACGAAAATATGGTTACGCGGGTCCCGGGGGTTGATCCGCAGCGCCTGTTGCAGGCGCGCGATGCCGTCGTCGTGGCGGCCGGTGGCGTCGAGCGCCGTGCCCAGCGCCGCCAGCGCCAGGGCGTTGGACGGGTTGAGCGCCACCGCGCGCTCGGCCTGGGCCACCGCGGCATCGTAGCGGCTCGGCCACATATGGGCGATCGCCAGCATGGTGTGGGCAAAGGAATCGCCCGGGTCGAGCTCGACCGCCTTGAGCGCCGCCGCGCGGGCGGCCTCGGCCGACTCCTCGCGCGTCTCCGCCAGCTCCAGCATCAGGTCGCGGTTGTGGGCCAGCGCCATGCCGGCATGGGCGTGGCCGTAGGCCGGATCGAGCGCGAGGGCCTGTGCGAACATCTCACGGGCGCGGGCGTCGCCCGCCTTGCTGAAGTCGGCCAGCGCCGCCATGCCGCGCTGGGCGTAATCCCAGGCGCCGAGGTTTGTCGGCTCCCGGACTGCGGACAGCTTCTGCTGGGCGCGCTCGACCTCCGGCGCCACGGTGGCGGTGATGCGCTGGGTGATCTCGTCCTGGAGGGCGAAAATATCCTCGAGGTCGCGGTCGAAGCGCTCGGCCCAGAGGTGGTGGCCGTTCTCGGCGTCGATCAGCTGGGCGGTGATGCGGATACGCTTGCCGCCCTTGCGGATGCCGCCTTCGAGCACGTAGCGGGCGCCGAGCTCCCGGCCGACCGCGCGGATATCGGGCGAGGTGCCCTTATAGGCGAAGGACGAGTTGCGCGCGATGACGGGGAAGGAGCGCCAGGCGGCAAGCGCCGTGATGATGTCCTCGGTCAGGCCGTCGACGAAATAGTCCTGCTCCGCATCGTTGCTCATATTGTCGAAGGGCAGGACCGCGACCGCCGGGCGGTCGAAAATGGTGCCGCTCGCCGCCGCCAGCTCGGGCGCCTCCTCGCCCTCGCCCAGCAGGCGCCAGGCGTGCACCGGCTCGGCGATGTTCTTGACCGCGTGCTCGCCCATATCGGCGAAGGCCGCCGCCAGGCGCCCGCGCACGGTCTCGTAAACCACGCCGGAGACGGCAACGCCGCCGGGCTCGGCCAGCGCCTCCAGGCGGGCGGCGATGTTGACGCCATCGCCATAGACCGTGCCGTCGCTCTTCTCCTGCACGTCGCCCGAATTGACGCCGATGCGAAAGATCATGCGCCGGGCCTCGGGCCGCGCCGCGTTGGCTTGCGCCAGCGCTTGCTGGGTCGCCAGGGCCGCCGTCGCCGCGCCCGTGGCACTGGCGAAAACGCTGAGCACGCTGTCGCCGGCCATGTCCACCACGCGTCCGCCATTGGCCTCGATATGCTCACGGAAGACCGCGCGCGAGACGTCGAGCGCGGCGATCGTGGCCCGCTCGTCGTCCCCCATCAACCGCGAATAGCCGACCACGTCGGCCACCAATATCGCGGCCAGGCGCTGCACGACCCCGTCGTCCGTCATCTCCGCCCGCTTGCCCCAAGAAAAGGCTTGTTATGATGCCGCGAACGGTACCTGGAAGCGGCCTATGGCTCAACCGGCATGCACGACGCGGATGCAGCGGCGGGCGGGCCGGCGCAAGCGCGAGAAGCGGGACAAAGGTGAAACTGGTGCCGCCTGTAGGACTCGAACCTACGACCCCCGCATTACGAATGCGATGCTCTACCAGCTGAGCTAAGGCGGCGCGGGGCGGAACATACGCCGCGCTCTTTGCCGGTTCAAGGGTGGCGCCGGGCGTTTCTCAGCAGTGCGGCGAGGGTTATGGAGCCGAGCGTGGCTGCCGTGGCGGCGTCGATCTCTTCGCCGACCGCCGCCAGGGCGCGAGCGATCGGGCTTGTCGTGGCCGCATCTGCGGCCAGCGCGGGGGCTTCTTCGGCTTCCTCGAACAGCGTTATCACGTCGAGCAGGCTGGTGCGGCGCGGGTTGCCGGCGAAGCGGTAGCCGCCGCCGGGCCCCAGCACCGAGGTGGCGAGGCCGCCGCGCACCAGGGTGCGCATGACCTTGGCGAGATGGTGCGAGGAGATGCCGTAGGTCTCGGCGATCTCGCCGGCCGAGACGTGGCGCGCCGGATCCGCCGCCATCTCCAGGGTGGCGTAAAGCCCGGCCAGGCTGGCCTTGCCAAGTCTCACGCGTCGAGCCGCTTTTCGAGCTCGACATATGGCCCGGCGGTCAGCCCCTCGCCGCGGAAGAACGACAGGTTCACCATGTCCTGGCGCGAGACCATGGTGCGCACGACGGCGACGCCGGCCGCGGCGAAGTGCTCGCACAAGGCCGCCAGCAGGGCGCGCCCGACGCCGCGCTCGCGCCTGCCCTCGGCAACCTGGATGGCGAAGACCCAGCCGGCGGCGGGGGAGCCGAATTCCCAGGCGCGCACCTCGCCGACCACGAAGCCGATCACGGCATCCTCGGCCACCGCGACCAGGAAACTGCGTGCGTTGGCGCCCGCGCCGTCGAACAGCCCGCGCCAATAGTCCGGTTTGGCAAGCCCGGTATTGCCGCTGTCGATGGCACCAATGGCGGCAAGGTCCGCCGCCGTCGCCTCGCGCACGAAAACCTCACTCATGGCGTTCCGCATTCCCGCATTGTGGTACGACAATGCAGGATAGCGGTCGGCATGACTTTATGGCAAGGGCGGGCTGCGTGCAGGATACTCATACCAACCGACACTGATAGGAACCCATTTGATGGCTCGAGGCGGCTTTCCGGGTAGGAGCGGCGCGCCGGGCGATGCGGGGACATCGTTCAAGCGTCGCGACGCATCCGGAAGGCCGCCTCGGGCCACCGCAGGCCGCGCGCTTTTCGCCGCTGGCGTCGTCGCGGGCCGCTTGACGTGGGCTCACGACGGCGCGACCCGCTCCTAGCCAGCGGCGAAAATCGGGCGGTCAAATGGGTTTCTATCAGTGTCGGTTGGTATCAGGCATCGAGGCCGGCTTTTCGCAGCCCCTCGATCCAGGTTTCCATGCATTCCAGCAGGGCGTCCGGGTCGAGCGGCGACAAAGTAGCAAGCGCCTTCAGCGGCGTGAACGTCGGGTCGATAGAGAACACGTTTTGCAACGCCTCCTTCGCTTCCACAGCGCGGCCCAGCAGGGCAAGGCACGACGCCAGCACGGCGCTCGGCAGCACATAGGGCGTGTTCTCGCGCACGGCGCGGCGAGCATTCTCCAATGCCGTCTCGAAATCGCCGAGTTGCAAGGCGGCAAGACCGCGCACCGTATGGAAGGCGAAGCTCGCCGGGTCCTGCGGGCTGAGCGCAATCGCCTTGTCGAGATTGGCGATGGCGTCTTGCGGGCGCAGCGAAATGTTCTGCGCCATGCCGAGCCCGAAATAGGCCAAGGTCATGCTGGGGTTGAGGTCAAGCGCGCGCTCCATGGCGGCGATCGCATCGTCCGGTTTCGCCATGGCCAGGAGCACGCGCCCGAGCGCCATGTGTGCCATGGCGTTTTTGCCATCGAGCGCGATAGCACGCCTTGCCTTGTCGAGCGCCGTCTCAAGCAACCCCACCGGATCGCGGCCCGTCTCGGCCCAACCCAGGAATGCCAGCAGGTATTGCACATAGGCGAGGCTGGCGAGTGCTTGCGCGAACTCCGGATCCATGTCGCAGGCTTGGCTCAGGATGCCCTCGGCCCGCCGCACGCTGTCGGGTGTCACCTTCCAGCAATGCCACATGCCGCGCTGGTAGGTCTCCCAGGCGTCCAGCGTCTCGGGCGGCTTGCGGTGGGCGCGGTCGCGCTCGACCACGCCGACTTCGCGCTCCAGCGTGGCGACCAGGGTCTCGTTGATCTCGTCCTGGAGCGCGAAGATGTCCGAGAAGTCGCGGTCGTAACGCTCCGCCCACAAATGATTGCCGCTCGCGGCATCGATGAGCTGCGCACTGATCCGCAGACGGTTGCCGCCGCGGCGCACGCTGCCTTCGACGATGTAGCGCACGCCGAGATCGCGCCCGACCTCGGTCACGTCGACCGACTTTCCCTTGTAGGTGAAGCTCGAGTTGCGCGCCGTGACAGCCAGCCAGCGCAGCCGCGACAGCTCGGTGATCAGATCCTCGCAAATGCCGTCGGCGAAATAGTCCTGCTCCGCATCGCCGCCGAGATTGTCGAAAGGCAGGACCGCGATCGACGGCGAGGTCGCTTCCGAGCGCTGCAGTGACGGTCCGCTCTCGCCAAGCACGGCCTGGTAGACGCGCACCTTACGGGCGATGTTCTTGACCTCTTTTTCGCCAAGAAAGGCGAAGTCGATGTCGAGCTTGCCCTCGACCTGGTCGAAGGCCGTGCCCGAAAGCGCGATGCCACCGGGCGCTGCCAGCCCCTCGAGGCGCGCGGCGATGTTGACGCCGTCACCGTAGATGCTGCCGTCGTCCTGCGCGATGACGTCGCCGAGATTGACGCCGATGCGAAAGCGCATGCGGCGGCTCTCTGGCCTCGCCGCATTGGCCTCGGCGAGGTCGCTTTGCACGGCCATGGCGCAGGTCACTGATTGCACGATGCTGTCGAAGGTCGCCAGCACGCTGTCGCCCGCGGTATCGACCACGCGCCCACCCTGGGCCGCGATATGGCGTTTGAACACTCCGCGCGCGGCATTGAGCGCGGCCACCGTCGCCGCCTCGTCATCGCCCATCAAGCGGCTGTAGCCGGCGACATCCGCCGCCAATATTGCCGCCAGTCTGCGCGTAGCTTCCGCCATGCCGTCTCCCCTCGGTCGAGTAGCCTAGCGTCCGGCGCCTCTTGGCACCAGCCAGGTAAACCCGGCCAGGCCAATGGCGGCGACGATGGCGGTGCCGAGCGCCAGGGCGGACTGGTCGTCATGGGGGATGCGGCTGGCGACGAAGACGGCAACTGCCGAGGCCAGCATCTGGCAGAAGCCGAGGAAGGCCGAGGCGGCGCCCGCCCGCTCGGGCCAGGGGGCGATGGCGCCGGCGACGCCGTTGGGCATGACCAGGCCGAAGCCGATCATGTAGAGGGTCATGGGCAGGATCACAGCCAGCGGGCGGTCGGCAGCGGCGAGCCAGGCCACGCTCATCGCCAGGCCGGCGGCAAGACAAAGCGCGCTGCCGACGCGGCAGAGCGCGAGCGGGGCGTGGCGCCCGGCGAGGCGGGCGCTCAGCAGATTGCCGGCCATGTAGCCGGTAGCGACCACGGCGAAGGTGAGGCCGAAGGCGCTCGGGGTCAGGCCCATGGCATCGATCAGCACGAAGGCGGATTCGGCGAGGAACAATGCCAGGCCGGCAAAGGCGCCGCCGACGCCGACCACGAAGCCGACGTAAGCGCGGCTTGCCAGCAGGCGGCCATAGCCGAGGGCGAGGCGGGCGGGGGTCAGCGGCTCGGCACTCGGCTGGCGGTTGGTTTCGGCCAGCGTCGTCCAGGTCGAGAGCAGGAGGATGGCACCGAGTGCCGCCAACAGCAGAAAGCCCGCGCGCCAGCCGAAGGCCTCTTCCAGAAAGCCGCCGGCGATCGGCGCCAGTACCGGTACCAGGGCCATGGCGGCGCCGACCAGGCTGAGGGCGCGCACGGCGGCGGCACCCTCGAAGAGGTCGCGCACGATGGCTCGCGCCAGCACCGGCGCGCCACAGGCGCCGAGCGCCTGTCCGACACGCAGGGCGATCAGGGCACCGATGGAGCCGGCCAGGGCGCAGGTGGCACTGGTGACGACGAACAGGGCCAAGCCGCCGAGCAGCACCGGGCGGCGGCCATAGCGATCCGAAAGCGGGCCGTAGACGAGTTGCGCCAGGCCGTAAGCCGCCATGAACAGGATCAGCGTCAGCTGCACCTTGTCCGGCGTCGTCGCGAAGGCGCGCGCCATGCCCGGCAGGGAGGGCAGATAGAGGTCGGTGGTGAGCGGCCCGACGCCGACCAGCGCGGTCAGCAGGACGAGCGTGCCGCGGCGGGTCAAAAGCGGGCGACGACCCTGCCGAGCTCTGCGATCTCGACCTCGACCACGGCGCCGCGCTCCACCCACTGGGTCTGCACCAGGCTGCCGAGCAGGACGAACTCGCCGGCCCTGAGCGGCAGGCCGGCCTCGGCGCGACGGTTGGCGAGCCAGGCCAGGGCCGCGAAGGGATGGCCGAGAATGTCGCCACCGACGCCCTTGCCGACCTCCTTGCCGTCGATGGCCATGCGTCCCGACAGCGTGGTCAGATCGAGGGCGCGCCAGTCGGTTACGGGGCGGCCGAGCACGCAGCCGGCGGCGAAGAAGTCGTCGGCGATCAGGGTCGGCGTATCGATGCTGCGATAGTCGATGAAGCGGTCGTTGACCACTTCGATTGCCGCCATCACGGTTCGCACGGCATCGCCGACGCTGTCGCGGTCGTAGACATGTCCGCCCGGCAGGTCGGCGGCGAGGCTCACCGCGATCTCGCATTCGACCCCGAGATGCTGGTAGTCGCCATGCGCGAATTCGCCTTCGCCCTGCTGGGCGAGGCCGTCGAAGATGGCGCCGGAGCAGGGATTGTCGATCTTGAGATAATCTTGCATGACCTCGGTCGTGCAGCCGATCTTGTGGCCGACGACGTGGCCTTGCCCGGCATTGCTGAGGATCGCGTGCAGGCGCTCCTGCACCGCATAGGCCTCGGCCTGGTCGCCGGGGCGAGCCGTCGCCGGCAGGGCACCGAGGCTGGCGCCTTCAAGCCTGGCACGGGCCAGGCGCTGCGCCGCCCCATCGATTGCCGAGGCGCTCATCATGCCAGAAGCTCTCCTTTCCAAACCGTCACGGCGCGGCCCGAGATCGCCACCCTGTCGCCGCGGGCGCCGACGCGCAAGAGGCCGCCGCGGGCCGACAGCTGTGCCGCCATCATATCGTCGCGGCCCAGGCGGGCGGCCCAGAACGGCGTCAGCGCGCAATGGGCCGAGCCGGTTACCGGGTCCTCGTCGATGCCCCAGCGCGGGGCGAAAAAGCGCGAGACGAAATCGATCTCGCCGGTGCCGCCGGGCGCCGTGACGATGATGCCGCGGCAATCGACCTCGGCCAGGCGGGCGAAATCCGGCGCCAGGCCGCGCAGCACGCCTTCGCCGTCGAGCTCGATCAGCCAGTCCATGCGGTTGCGCCCGCTCCAGCGCGGCAGGCTGTCGAGGCCATCCGATATGGCGGCCGGCGCCTTGGCTTGCGTGGCCGGCTCGGCGGGAAAATCGAGTGTGATCCAGTCGCCGTCGCGGACCGCGCCGAGGCGGCCGCTAGCGGTATCGAAACAGGCCTCGGCATCAGGCGCCAAGGCGCCCGTCTGCCACAGCACATGGGCGCTGGCGAGGGTGGCATGGCCGCAAAGGTCGACTTCCTGGCGCGGCGTGAACCAGCGCAGGCCGAAGGCGCCGTCGCCGGGCACCAGAAAAGCCGTCTCCGAGAGGTTCATCTCGGCCGCGACATTTTGCATCCAGGCCGGCTCGGCGGGCGCGTCAAGCACGCAGACGGCCGCCGGATTGCCGGCAAACGCCGCCTCCGTGAACGCATCCACCACCTGAATCGGCCTTGTCATCGCTGCCCTGCTCCTGCCAACCTCTGCGCTTGTAGCATAGCTCGCGGCGCTTGTGGCGGGTGAGTTGACCCGGCGGCGGCAAGTCCCTACCGTTCGCGCCATGGGATTTCTCGGCATGGGCCTGCTGGCGGTCTGGAACGACATTCCGCCCGGGGTCGAGACGCGCTTCAACGGCTGGTATCGCGACGAGCACCTGGCGGAACGGGTGGGTCTGCCGGGCTTTCGCCGTGGCCGGCGCTATCGCGCGCTCGACGGCGCGCCGGCCTATGGCGCGCTTTACGAGTGCGACGGCCCCGAAGCGATGGTCTCGGAGGCCTATCGCGCCCGCCTCGACGATCCGACGCCGCTGACCAGTGAGATGCTGGCGCGATTCGTCAACATGCACCGCACCGTCTGCCGCGTCGAGGCGAGCGGCGGCCGCGGTGTCGGCGGCGCGCTGGCGGCCTTGCGGCCGGCGGACGAGGCGGCGGCCAGGCGCTTTGCCGATGGCATGGCGGGTTTGCTCGAAAGCCCCGGCATCGTCGCGGCACACCTTTGTGCGGGGGTGCCCGAGCTGACCCATAACGACAGCGCCGAGACCCGCGTGCGCGCCGGTCCCGACGCGCTCGACGCCTGGCTGGCGCTGGTCGAGGGCGCGGATGCGGCAAGCCTGCACAGCGTCCTCGGCGAAGAGCCGGCGGCGCTTTACGAATTGATGCACGTGATCCACGCCGACGATCTGTGAGCGTCACGTCCTTGCGGGTCTGGCGCCTGGCGCTGCCCAATATCCTCGCCAATCTGACCATCCCCCTGCTCGGCGCCGTCGATACCGCGGTGATCGGCCATCTCGGCGCGGCCGAGATCGGCGCCGTCGCGGTGGGCGGCACGGTGTTCTCGTTCCTCTATTGGGGCTTCGGCTTTCTGCGCATGGGCACCACCGGCGTCGGCGCCCCGGCGCACGGCGCGGGCGACGGCGAGGCGGTGGTCGCCGCCTTCCTGCGCGGCGCGGTGCTCGCGGTCACTTTCGGGCTTGGCCTTGTCGTTTTGCAATGGCCGTTGATCGAGGGTGCGTTGGCGATCATCGCGCCGAGCGAGGCGGTGACGGCGGAGGCCGGCCGCTATCTCGGCATCCGCATCTGGGGCGCGCCGGCGGCGCTGCTCAACATGGTCGTCCTCGGCTGGCTGATCGCGCGCCAGCGCATGGCCACCGCACTGTGGCTGCAATTGCTCATCAATGGCAGCAACATCGTCCTTGACGTGGCGCTGGCCCGCGGCCTGGAGATGAACGTGGCCGGCGTGGCCGTGGCGACGGTGATCGCGCAATGGCTCGGCGCCGGGGCCGGCATCGCGGTGATCCTGCGCGAAGGCGGACCCTGGCCCTGGGCCAGAGCGCTGGAGCGGGCGCAGCTGGCGGCGCTGCTGCGCCTCAATGTCGATATCCTCGTGCGCACCCTGCTGGTCATCACCAGCTTCTCGATGATGACCGTGCTCGGTGCCCGCTTCGGCGACGAGGTGCTGGCGGCCAACGGCATCCTGCTGCTGCTGCAGGGCTTTTTGTCCTATGGCCTGGACGGCTTCGCCCATGCCGCGGAGGCGTTGGTGGGCGAGGCCGTCGGCGGGCGCGACCGCAAGGCGCTGACCGCCGCGGTCAGGGGTACCACGGTGGCCGCGGTGGGCGTCGCGGGCGGCTACACCGTGGCCTTCTGGCTGGCCGGCCCGGCCCTGGTGGCGCTGATCACCAGCCTGCCCGAAGTGCGCGAAACGACCGCGCTCTACCTGCCCTGGACCATCGCCTCGCCGCTCATTTCCGTCTGGTCCTACCAGCTCGACGGCATCTTCATCGGGGCGACGCGCGGGCGCGCCATGCGCAACGCCATGATCGCTTCCGTCACGCTTTATGTCGCGGCGCTGTTGCTGCTCGTGCCGGCCCATGGCAATGCCGGATTGTGGACGGCTTTCCTTGTTCTGATGGCCGCGCGGGGCCTTACTTTGGCGATCGCGTATCCACGGCTCGCGCGCGCGGTTTCGGCGTGCTAAGAAGAGCCCGCATTCGCTAACTGACCCCGGGAAACTGGTATGAAAGTCGCGATTCCGAAGGAAATTCGCGAGGACGAGACTCGTGTGGCGGCATCCCCCGCCATGGTGAAAAAACTCGTAAGTCTGGGCCTCGACGTGGTGGTGGAGAGCGGCGCCGGCCTGGCCGCATCAACGCTCGACAATGACTTTGTCGAAGCCGGCGCCAGCATCGCCGCCGATGCCGCCGCGACCTATGACGGCGCCGGTCTCGTGCTCAAGGTGGCACGCCCCATGACGGCGGACGAAGGCACGGACGAGATGGCGCTGCTGCCGAGCGGCGCGGCTCTGATCGGTCTGCTGGCGCCGTTGCAGCATCGCGAGCAGGCCGCGGCCTATGCGGCTGGCGATATCACCGCTTTTGCCATGGAGCTGATCCCGCGCATCAGCCGCGCCCAGGGCATGGATGCGCTGTCGTCCCAGAGCAATCTGGCGGGCTACAAGGCGGTGCTCGACGCGGCTAACGAATTCGGCCGCATCTTCCCCATGATGATGACGGCGGCCGGTACGGTGGCGCCCGCCAAGGTGCTGGTGCTCGGTGCCGGTGTCGCCGGCCTGCAGGCCATCGCCACGGCCAGGCGCCTTGGCGCCGTGGTCTCCGCCTTCGACGTGCGCCCGGCGGTCAAGGAGCAGGTCGAGAGCCTCGGCGGCAAGTTTGTCGAGGTCGTCGACGAAGACGCCGACAGCGCCGAGACCGCGGGCGGCTACGCCAAGGAGATGGGCGAGGATTACCAGCGCCGCCAGGGCGAGCTGATCCACGAGACCCTCAAGGGCCAGGACATCGCCATCTGCACCGCCCTGATCCCCGGCCGCACGGCGCCGACCCTGATCACGGCGCAAATGGTCGCGGACATGAAGCCGGGCTCGGTGATCGTCGACCTGGCGACCGAGACCGGCGGCAATTGCGAGCTCAGCGAACATGGCAAGGTGGTGGTCAGGCACGACGTGAGCATCGTCGGCCATGCCAACGTGCCGGGCCGCGTGGCGGTCGATGCCAGCGCCCTCTACGCCCGCAACCTGCTCAATTTTCTCAGCCCCATGACCGACGCCGAGAGCAAGAGCCTGGCGATCGATTGGGAGGACGAAGTGAACACCGGGGCCTGCGTGACGCGCGACGGCAAGGTGGTGCACCCGCTGCTGACCGAGGGAGAGGGCTGATGACAGATCCGTTCATCGTCGATTTCACCATTTTCGTGCTCGCCGTGTTCGTCGGCGATTACGTGGTCTGGAGCGTCACGCCGGCGC
>CAZVDW010000262.1:0-2260 GCA_964625645.1 uncultured Rhodospirillaceae bacterium | reverse complement strand
TGCAGAAGGGGCTCGACCCGCGCGACTTCGCGCTCGTCGCCTTCGGCGGCGCCGGGCCGCTGCACGCCAATGCCGTCGGCATGCTGGCAGGCTCGAGCCCGGTGATCGTGCCGCCGACGCCGGGCGTGCTCTCGGCCCTCGGCTTCCTCTATTCCGACGTCAAGAACGAGTTCGCGCAGACCTTCATCCGTAATATCGATGGCATCGAGGCCGGCCAGGTGAGCGAAATTCTGGGGCGGCTCGGCAACGAAGCCCGCAACTGGCTGCGCGAGGAAGGCATCGAGGAGCGCCGCCAGGGGCTGACCTTCGAGGTCGACGTGCGCTATTTCCGCCAGGGCTACGAGTTTTCTCTCGACGTCGACCCCGAGCGTCTCGGCAATGGCGGCATGGTGGATATCGCCGAGCGCTTCGGCGGCGCCCACGAGCGCCTCTACGGCTTCCGCCTCGAGCAGCCCGTGGAGCTTGTCAATCTGCGGGCCGTGGGCACGGGGCAAGTGGTCAAGATCGAGTTCCCCGCCCACGAATCCGTCGGTCCGGACGCGTCGGGCGCTGTGGTCGAGCAGCATCAGGTCTACTTCGACGGCAACTTCTATACCGCCAACATCTATGACCGCGGCCTGCTGCAGGCGGGCAACCGCGTTTCCGGCCCGGCGGTCGTCTTGCAGAAGGACTCGACCACGGTTATCCATCCCGGCCATGTCGGCGAGGTGGATAGCTACCTCAATATTCTCATTCGTCCCGAAGGGGCGACCATGAAGGGTGCCGAAAGATGACGGAGTCCGTGCAACGCCGCTCGATCTCCCTCGACGATCTGCTCAAGAGCAGCAAGGAGCAGTTCGATACGATCTTCGCCAGTCAGATGCGCGAGATCGGCCTGGTCGCCGCCGAGCGCCGTCCGCCCACCGCCGAGGATATCGCCTCCGCCAGCATGCCCGCCGGTAATGGCGAGGCCGATGCCAGTGCCAGGCTCAATGCCCAGTTCGGCGACGCCTGGACCTTCGAGGTGGTCGAGCACAAGAGCGAGCGCGGCTCGGTCACGGTGCTGTGCAAGCTCATCGTCGATGGCGCCTCGAAAATGCAATTCGGCGCCGCGCGCATCAACGGCGATCCGGGGGCGGCGCTGCAACGTGCCACCGACGACGCTCTGATCAAATGCGCTGCGCTGTTCGGCGAGGCGGCGGAAGCCCCGCCGCAGCCCAAGGCAAAGGCTGCGCTTGCACCGGCCTCGGCACCTGCACGACCGGCCGCCGCCGGCAATCGCGCACTCGATACCATTACCCTCGACCTCATCGAGAACGCCCTGCGCAATGCCCGCCACGAGATGGACGCGGTGCTGTTCCGCTCCGCCATGTCGCCGGTGATCCGCGAGCAGCACGACGAGTTCCCCATGATCACCGACGCCAAGGGGCGCATGATCGTCGGCCAGTTCGGCTCCTACGTCTCGGAGATGCTGCGCGAGCAGAACATGGACCTGCATCCCGGCGATATCATCCTGCAAAGCGATCCCTACAAATGCGGCGGCGCCATCAGTCATATCAACGACTGGATGGTGCTGGTGCCGATCTTCCACGAGGGCGAGGTGGTCGGCTTCAGCTCCATGTTCGGCCACATGATGGATGTCGGCGGGCCGGTGCCAGGCAGCATGCCGACGGCGGCCAGCTCGGTGTTCGGCGAAGGCATCAAGATTCCGCCGCTCAAGGTTTATGACAAGGGCGAGCCCAACAAGGCCGTGCTCGACCTCTTGATGAACAACACGCGCACGCCGGAGATGAACTACAGCGACCTGATGGCGATCATCGCCGGCAGCCGCGCCGGCGAGCGCCGGGTCATCGAGATTTGCGACCGCTTCGGCCGCGAGACCTACAGGCAGGCCTGCGAGGCGCTGCTGGAACGCACCAACCGCGCCATGCGCCAGCTCATCGTGCAGAACCTGCCCGAGGAGCCGCAGTCGTTCGAGGATTACGTCGACGACGACGGCCTCGGCAACGGCCCCTTCAAGATGAAGTTGACCGTTTGGCGCGAAGGGGAGCACGCCTATTTCGACTGGACCGGCACCTCGGAGCAGGCGCCGGGTCCGATCAACTTCTATCTCCACGACGGCATGTTCAAGATGTTCATCGGCGTCTACATGATCATGGTGTTCGACCCGCAGATTCTCTTCAATGACGGCTTCTACGATCTCATTCACGTCACCCTGCCCAAGGGCTCGCTGGTGCATCCGAATTTCCCCGCCGCGCTGGGCTGCCGCACCCATGCCCTG
>CAZVDW010000261.1:0-1766 GCA_964625645.1 uncultured Rhodospirillaceae bacterium | reverse complement strand
GGCACCGAGGGCATCGTCATGATCGGCGAGATCGGCGGCAGCGCGGAGGAGGAAGCGGCGGAGTTTCTTACCGCATCCAGGGTCAAAAAGCCCGTGGTCGGCTTTATTGCCGGCCTCACGGCGCCACCGGGCCGGCGCATGGGACATGCCGGAGCAATCATTGCCGGCGGCAAGGGCGGTGCGGGCGAGAAGATCGAGGCGCTGAAGTCGGCCGGCGTGGTGGTCGCCGATTCGCCGGCAAGCCTCGGGACCACCATGTTGGACGTTATGGAACGATAACTGCCCCAGATCGGAGCGAGAGATGGCCGGCCAACTCGATGACTTGACCTTCCTTTCCGGCGCCAATATTGGCTTCATCGAAGCGCTCTACGAGCATTACCGGACCGACCCGGCGGCGGTGGATCCGAGCTGGCGCGACTTCTTCACGGAACTCGACCGCGAACCGGCGGCGCTGACGGCGGCAACGCCGGAAGCTGCCGGGCTCGACATGGTGGCGGCGCAGGCGCTGACCCGCGACTCGCTGCGCGTGCTGATGATGATCCGTGCCTACCGCGTGCGCGGCCATCTTATTGCCAACCTCGACCCGCTGGGGCTCGACAGCGAGAAGCACCACCCCGAGCTCGATCCCGCCTCCTACGGCTTCAGCGACGCCGATTATGACCGCAGCTTCTTCATCGACGGCGTGCTCGGGCACGAGACCGCCACCCTGCGCGAGATCCTGCACATCCTCAAGCGCGTCTACTGCGCCAAGACCGGCGTCGAGTTCATGCACATCCAGTATCCGGCCGAGAAGGCCTGGATCCAGCAGCGCGTCGAGAACACCGTCGACCAGCCGCCCTTCACGGCGCCGGAAAAACTCGACATCCTGCGCGAGCTCGAGGTGGCGGAGGGCTTCGAGCGCTTCCTGCATGTCAAGTTTCCCGGTACCAAGCGCTTCTCCATCGAGGGCGCGGACAGCGTCGTCGCCGCCATCGAGACCATCATCCGGCGCTCGGCCGTCCATGGCGTCGAGGAGGTCGTGCTCGGCATGCCTCATCGTGGCCGGCTCAACATCCTGACCTCGATCATGGGCAAGTCCTATGTGCACATGTTCTCGGAGTTCCAGGGCGAGTCCGCCAAGCCCGAGGACGTGCAGGGCTCGGGCGACGTCAAATACCATCTCGGAACGACCTCGGACCGCGCCCTGCCGGACGGCAGCAACATCCATCTCTCGATGACCGCCAATCCCTCGCACCTCGAGGCGGTCAATCCGGTGGTCTCGGGCCGCGTGCGCGCCAAGCAGACCCTTATTGGCGATACCGAGCGCAAGCGCATCACCGCCATCCTGATGCATGGCGACGCCGCCTTCGCCGGCCAGGGCGTGGTGGCCGAGACCCTCGGCATGTCGGAGCTCAGGGGGCATCGCACCGGCGGCACGGTGCATGTCATCGTCAACAACCAGATCGGCTTCACCACCAGTCCGCGCTTCTCGCGCTCTTCGCCCTACCCCTCGGACGTCGCCAAGATGGTCCAGGCGCCGATCATCCACGTCAACGGCGACGACCCCGAATCGGTCGTCAATGCCGCCGCCTTCGCCGCCGACTTCCGCCACGAGTTCGGCCGCGACGTGGTGCTCGACATCTTCTGCTACCGCCGCCATGGCCACAACGAAGCGGACGATCCCACCGTCACTCAGCCGCTGATGTACCAGAAGATTTCCGCGCATGCCACTGTCTGCGAGCTTTACTCCAGCTCGCTGAGCGCGCAGGACAAGGCTGCCCGGGAGG
>CAZVDW010000260.1:0-9801 GCA_964625645.1 uncultured Rhodospirillaceae bacterium | reverse complement strand
CCGCGAAGGCCGTTTCGTCGACCACGCCCTCGTCGGCGGCGGCCTCGTCCTCATTGTCGACATCGCTGAAGGCGTTGATCTCGGGCGCGACCGGCTGGATGGGCTGATAGAGCTGTTCGATCTGCTCGTCGGATAATGTCTCAGGCTCGCTCGGCACGGTATTGAAATCGCTGACCGTGGTGGTCTGGTTGGGTTGGTCGAGAATGACCTCGCCAGCCGCATTGCTGACCAGAATAGCGCCTTCGATGATGGTGAACGTGCTCTCTTCGCCCGGCGGCCGGATATCCATTGCCGCCACGGTGCCGCGAATACCGATGACGGCGACAGGTGTCGTTATCACCAGGTCGTCATGATCCGCCTCGGCGATGCGGCCCGAGACGAACATTGCCATACCAATCAACACGGAAACCGCGGACGTGCCCTCGGCGCCGCCGGGGTCGAACACGAACTCGTCGATCGCCATGCGGGATTCCGGCCCCAGGGCGAAGATCATGTCGTCGAGGAAAACCACGCGCAGCGCGCTGTCGGCATCGGTCTCGATGACATCGTTCTGAAAAATCTGCGTGCCTTCGGCCATCTCCTCGACGCTGCCATCGGTGCGCGTCACCGTGGCGCTGCCCTCGAAGACCGAAACCACGCCCACCGCGCCCGGCGCGACGATGCCCTCGGCCTGGGCAATCACGTCAAGGGGCGATTGGCCGACGGTGAACGCATCGACCATCTCGGGCGTCATGCGGCCGCCGTCGGCGCTGAGCAGGTCGGGCCGCTCGTCGAGCGCGAAATAGCCGCGAATGACGTAGACCTCGCCGTCGCCGGCGCGCAGCACCAGGTCGTCGCCGACTCTCAGATAGAGGGATTTTGCGAGTATGCGCCCTTCACCGAGCACAATGGGTTGGCCAAGCACGGCCGCCAGGTTTTCGGAAATGCCTTCAATTGGGCTCAGAGGAGGATCGGCAAGCATCGATCCTTCAATTACGCCAGGCGTCTCCCATCGTGTCGCCATCTCGCCCCACCAACACTGTTGTTTCTGTGCCCGGCCGTTCGAAAGCTCTCAATCGTCGCGCGTAAGCCGATATCCCGGCACGAATTAAGACTCATCCGGACGACAATGTCATGGTGCATATGCACTACACGATTTTTTATGAAGACGGATATTCGATTGGATAATGTTGAAGAGCATCATTGACTTAAGCGGAATTGATCCTGGCCTTTGGGAATCGGTAGACTGGCGGCCCAGGGGGAACGGCCATGTCGACAGAATCCGAAGCGTTGATCGAGCGAGCCAAGGCCTTGGCGCCGATGTTGCGGCAGAATGCCGCCGCCGCCGACCGCGAGCGAAGGATATCCGACGCCACCATGGCCGCGATCCGCGAGGCGGGCTTTTTGCGCATCCTGCAACCGCATGACGACGGGGGTTATGCGCTGCCGCCTGAGGTGCTGTGGCGGGTGGCGGTGGAGATTGGCCGCGGCTGTGCCTCGACCGCCTGGCTGGTGGGCCTGAATGGTGCCAACGTCTGGTTGCTCAGCCTTTTCGACAAGGCTTGCCGGGACGAGGTGTTTGCCGACGGTGCGCAGGCCCTGGTGCCGGTGTTGACCGGTGGCGTCGGCCGTGACGTCGAGGTGCGCGAGGCAGCCGGCGGTTATCGCCTGTCGGGGCGCTGGCGCTATGCCTCCGGAATCGATCACGCGGACTGGGTCGCGGCGCTCGTGCCCCTGAGCGATGGCCCGGCCCTTATGGTCGTCGAGGCGGGCAGGTTCGGCATCGATCATGACAGCTGGCAGGTGCTCGGCATGCGGGGCACCGGCAGCAAGGATATCGCCTTGGCGGAAACTTTCGTCCCTCGGCATCGGACGCTCGCCTGGTCGGGCATTGAGGCTGGCCGCGAGCATGCGCATCCGCTCTACCGTCTGCCGGCCAACCCTCTGCTGGCGATGTCCGTCGCCGCGCCCCTGATCGGCACCGCGCGCGGCATCGTCGATACCTTGCGGGAGACCATCGCTCGCCGGGTCGCGGCCGGCAGCGGCGCGGCGCAAATCGACGATCCGCGTGCCCATGCGACCTTGGGCCAGTGTGCCGCGGAGATCGCCATGTCGGAGACTGCACTCCTTGCTACCGCCGCAAGCCTCCATGACGTCGGCAATGTCGGTCTCGATGAGCGCGCGCGGCTGCGGGCCTGTACGGTTGTCGCCGCCCGCGCCGCGCTCGCCTTAGCCGATCGCGCCGTGGCTGCCGTCGGTGGCAGCGTGTTGCCTCAGGGCAGTGCCATGGAGCGTGGCTTCCGCGACATCCACGCCATGGCCAGCCATTTCCTTCTACAGCTCGACCCGAGCGCCGAGGCTTATGGCCGGCTGCTTCTCGGCCTGCCGCCATTGCCAGGCTCGCGATTATGAAACCCGGATAAGGAGAGCTCGATGACAGCCAAGACGGTGATCACACCGAATGAGGGACCGTTCGCCGGCAAAGGGGCAAGGGTATTCGACCGCTTCGGCTACGCCGCCGCGGTGGAGGCCAACGGCATGCTCTATATTTCCGGGCAAATCGGCCTGACTGCCGACGGCTCGATGCCGGAAAGCGACGAAGCCCAATTCGCCAACGCCTTCGACCGCCTCGGCGTGATCCTGAAGACGGCAGGTGCCGATTTCATCGATATTGTCGAGCTTGTCACCTACCACATCGGCATTCATGATCATATTGCCGATTTTCTCGACGTGAAGGCGCGCTACGTTCCGCAGCCTTATCCCGCCTGGACCGCGATCGGCGTCGCCGCACTCGCGCGACCGGGCCTGGTTATCGAAATCAAGGCGACAGTGCTGATGCCATAGAGCGCAGCATTGCGGCCGGGAATCGTGTAAGCTGGCTGCAAAAATTGCTCGTGGGGAATGCGGATGGGCTTGGCTAGTCTTCAGAGGATCATTCTGGCTTTACTGTTAGCCACGAATGTCATGTTGGCGAACGCGGCAGCGCAACAGCCGGCCGAGGGGCGATCCGAGGCTGGCGGGGTTCTCGTCGCGACCTGCGCGGACTGCGTGCCGTTCTCCTTCAAGGACGAGCAGGGCAACGTCGTCGGCAACCTGCCGGATTTGTGGCGCTTGTGGTCGGAGCGCACCGGCATCGCCGTTACTTTTGCCAGTGTCGATTGGAACGACACTATCGCCATGGTTCGCGACGGCGAGGCGGATATCCATGGCGGTCTGCTCTACAACGAGGCGCGCGACAAGTTTCTCGACTTCGCGGCGCCGCTGCGGGAGGCGGACGGCCACTTCTTCTTCCACCGCAGCATAACCGGGCTCGACGATGCGAGCGGTCTCGCGGCCTACCGGGTCGGTTCGCTCAAGAATGATTTTACCGGCAAATTTCTGCGCGATAATTTCCCCGGACTGGTGATCGCGGAATACCTTACCTACCGGTCCATGATCGATGCCGCCGAGGCCGGCGAGATCCGGGTATTCGCGAACCTGACGGCGACCCTGCTCTACACCATGTCCGAGATGGGGGTTCGCGACAACTACCTGTTCCACTCCAATTCCCCGCTCTACACCATGGCCTGGAGCGCCGCCGTGGCGGAAGGCAACGACGCGCTGCGCCAGCGCATCGACGATGGCATGGCGCTTATCACCGATGAAGAGCGGCTCGAGATTGCCAGGCGCTGGTCGGGCGGCGGGGCATCTGCGCATACCGATCGCCTGATCATTGCCATCGACCGCAACTATCCGCCGTTGACGATGGTCAATGCCGTCGGCGAGCCGGCCGGCCTGCTGGTCGACTTCTGGCGCTTGTGGGCCGAGAAGACAGGACGCAAGATTGAGTTCAGCGCCTTGAGTTGGTCTCGCTCCTTGAAGGCATTGGAGACCGGCGAGGCGAATATACACTCCGGCATGTTCCCGAACGCCGAGCGCGAGCAGTGGCTGGATTTCTCGCAGCCCCTCTATACGGTGGAGAGCAGCCTCTATTTCATGGTGCAGGACGACCCGCCGCGCGGACTCGAGGACCTCGCCGGCATGAGGGTGGGTACGGTCCGAGATACATATCATGTCAACTATATTCGCGAGAATTATCCGCGGATTCGCCTCGTCGAGGGCGGAGACGATTCAACCGTGATCCAGGCCGTGGTGCGCGGCGATATCGACGCTTTCGTCGGCGAGGATGTCATCATATCGGCGATCATGGATGAGCTTGGCGTGCGCGGCGCCATCGCCCGCGCCGACGACTCGTTGTACAAGAATTCGATCAATGCGGCCGTGCTCAAGGGCAATACCGAGCTTCTCGCCCTGATCGACGACGGATTTGCAGCCATTGACGAGGACGAGATCGCTGCGATCGAGCATCGTTGGCTGAGCGAAGAGGGACTCGACTACACGCTGGTCTGGCGGGGCTTGGGCGCGCTCGGCGTGGTGGTGCTGCTGGCCGGCATATGGATGGTTCAGAACAACAAGCAACGGAAGATGCTGGCGAGCGTTGCTGACAGCATGCGGCGTATTCTTGCAACCAGTCCGATCGGTGTATCGGTTACGGACCTGCAAAGCGACAGAGGTGTATTCGCCAACCATCGAATGGCGGAGATGTTCGGTTTTGACGAAGATCGTGCAGCGACCATGGATCCGGTCACCATTTGGCCTGATGAAACGACCCGATCGGCGCTGCTGGAAGAGATCAAGGCCGACGGCGAGATCCGCGACCGCGAAATGCTGATGCGGCGTGTGGACGGCTCTCCGATCTGGGACATCATGTCGCTGATGTCGATCGAGTTCGAAGGCAAGCCGGCCTTGCTGGCCTGGCACTACGACATTACCGAGCGCAAGCTGGCCGAGGAGAAGGTCAACAATACCCAGAAGCTGCTGCAGTCGGTGATCGATGCGGTGCCGGCGATCATCACCGTCAAGGATCTGGATCACCGCTTTATGATGATCAATCGCCTGCAGGCCGAAGAGCTTGGCTGCTCGCCCGAGGAGGCGGTCGGCAAGCGCCGAGGCGACTTTCCCCGGCGCCGCATGGACACTGAGATCGGGCAGGCATTCACCCGACACCAGGAGGAAGTGGAAGAGCGTGTTCGAGAGACCGGACGTGCGGAAATGCTGTTTACGGATCGATTGGTTTTTGAGGACCAAACGGAGAAACATCGCCTGACAAGCAAGATTCCCCTCTTTGATGGCAATGGAAATATGAATGCTATCGTTACTGTTGCCATGGATATATCGGAACTCAAGAAGGCACAGGAAGAGGTCGCAGAAACCGAGCGAAATCTTCGTGCCATTCTCGATTCGAGCCCGGTCGGAATTTCTGTTATCGATCCGGAGAGCAAACAGCGCCGTTACGTTAATCCCCGTTTCCTGGAGCTTATGGGGGCGACCGCCGCCGAGGAGCTTTCCTCGCAGCTTCCGGCCGAGAGCTATGTCGATGCTGAGGAATTCGCTCGCCTCAATGCCCGTCTTGACGCCGGTGAGACCTTTGCCGACCAGGAAGTGGCCCGCAAGCGGCTCGACGGCGAGGAATGGTGGGCTCTGCTGAACAGCACGACAACATCCTATGCCGGACAGAAGTCTCACATCGTCTGGATATACGACATCACCGAGCGCACGCGCGCCGCCGAAAAGATCGAGGAGCAATCACAGCTTCTGACCCAGGTTCTGGATTCGGTGGCACAGGGCGTGGTCAAGTACGATAGCGATCAAAGGTTGGCGATTTGGAACCAGCGCTACCAAGACATCAGTCAACTTCCGGATGAGCTTATGCAGCCGGGCCGCCCGATCCGGGAGCTGATGCGAGTCTTGGCGCCGAAGGGCCATTATGGCGAAGGGGATCAAGAGACTCTGATCGAGCAACGCCTGGAGACCCTGTGGAGCGGGCAGGCGCTGCGCAGCGAGGCCACGTTTGACGATGGCGGTACCTTCGATGTCGCCGTCCAGCCGACCGGCGATGGCGGTCTGGTCATCACCTATACCGACATCACCGAGCGCAAGCAGGCCGAGGATCAGGTGCGCTCGAGCGAGCAACAGCTACAGAGCATATTGGAGGCGAGTCCGATCGGCGTCGCCATCGTCCGCAAGAGCGATGGCAAGGTCATCTATGCCAACAGCCGCATCGCCGAGCAGTTCCGCATCGCCTTGGAAGAGCTTGCCGGCTATGTCGGCGGCGACACCTATGCGGACCCCGATGCCAGGCAGGCTTTGCTGGCCCAATTCGAGCGCGACGGCGAGATCAAGAGTGTCGAGGTCAGGCGAAAGCGCCACGACGGTGACATTTTCTGGACCCTGCAATCGATGACGCCGATCGCCATGGAAGGCGAGGACACTATCGTCAGCTGGGTTGTGGATATCGACGATCTCAAGCGCGCCGAAGAACAGGTGCGGGAGAGCGAGCAGCGCCTTTTCGCCATTCTCGAAGTGAGCCCGATCGGCGTCGTCGTCATCGATATGGAGGAAGGCAAGCCAGTCTTTACCAATCCCCGTATGGCCGAGATGATGGGGCTGACGCGCGAGCAGGTCCTGGAGACACCGATCTCGGGCTTTTATCACGACCCGAGCGAGCGCGATGCCATCATCGAGCGCTTTCGCGGTGACGGCATGATCGACCAGCTGGAACTGGCCATGGACCACGCCGACGGTAGCGTCTTCTGGGTGCTGCGCTCGATGTTCCCCTTCCGCCACGAAGGCCACGAAGCGCTGCTGGGCTGGAACTACGACATTACCGAGCGCAAGCTGGCCGAAGAGCAGATCCTGCGCGCCAAGGAAGCGGCCGTGGCGGCGACCCAGGCCAAGGCGACGTTCCTGGCAACCATGAGCCACGAGATCCGGACGCCGATGAATGGCGTCATCGGCATGGCCGATCTGCTGGCCCAGACGGAGTTGAGCGTGGAACAGCGGCAAATGCTCAACACCGTTCGCGATTCCGGCAATTCGCTACTGACCATCATCAACGACATTCTCGATTTCTCCAAGATCGAAGCCGGCAAGCTGGAGATCGAGAGCATTCCCATGTCGATCACGGATGTCATCGAAGGCGCGGGCGCGACGCTCGGCATTGCCGCCGCCAATAAGGATGTTCGGCTCATCACCTACGTCGATCCCGGGATTCCGCCGTTTCTCCTGGGCGATCCGGTGCGGGTGCGCCAGATCATGTTCAACCTGATCGGCAACGCCATCAAGTTCACGGACGAAGGCGAGGTTCTGGCGCGGGCGGACCTGCTCAAGGATGGCAGCGGCTCGTCGATACGCTTCTCGATCATCGACCAGGGCATCGGCATCTCCGAGGAGGGTCAGGCCAAGCTCTTCAAGGCTTTCAGCCAGGCCGAGAGCTCGACCACTCGGCGCTTCGGGGGCACCGGACTGGGGCTCACCATATGTCAGCGCCTGACCGAGATGATGGGCGGCGAAATAGATGTCGAGAGCACGCTCGGCGAGGGCTCGACATTCTCCGTCACCCTGCCGTTCGAGGTCGCCGAGGAGGGCCGCGGCGAAGAGCGCGAGTTCGACCTCTCCGGCCTGTCCATCATGGTGGCCGGCCTGAGCGATGCCCAGCGCACGGCCAGCGAAAGCTATCTGGCGGCGGCTGGTGCGGTTATCGGTACCATGACTTCGGATGTGCCGTTGGCCGCGGCCCATCATGCGGCCAAGGTCGAGCCGCCATGCGATATCGTGGTCCTCACGGACGGCTGGTCGATGGACAAGGCGGTCGAGCTCGACGATCTGCTGCGCGAGCATTTCCAGGCGCCGCGCCCGCGCCTGGTCATCGCCGGCATGGCCAGGGAAGTGCAGGAGCGGCTTGACGATTCGATCTACCTCGACGCCAATCCGATCCGCCGCCAGGCCCTGCTGCGGGCGGTGGCCATCGCCGGGGGGCTGGCCAGCCCGGACCTCGAAGAGCAGGTCGATGCCGGGACCGTAGTGGCACGTCAGGCGCCGACCCCGGAGGAAGCGCTGGCGCGTGGCATGCTGATCCTGCTGGCCGAGGACAATGTCACCAACCAGGATGTCATCCGCCGCCAGCTGGGGCTGCTCGGCTACGCCTGCGACATTGCGGAAGACGGCGAGCTGGCGCTGACAGCCTGGCGGTCGAAGCCCTATGCGCTGCTGCTGACGGACTGCCACATGCCGAACATGGACGGTTTCGAGTTGACGGCTGCGATCCGTGGCGACGAGGTGGACCGGCCCGAGCGCGCGCGCATCGTGGCGATCACGGCCAATGCGCTGCAGGGCGAGGCCGAGCGCTGCATCGCGGCCGGGATGGACGACTACCTTGCCAAACCGGTGGCGATGCCGGCCTTGAAATCGACGTTGCAGAAATGGATGCCCGCGAGCGGGTACGCCGATGCCCCGGATACGGAAGTGATCGTGCAGGCAACGGCAGCGTCAGCCGCTGCTGGCGCGGTGGTCGATCCCAGGTTCCTGCGCGAGAGTTTTGGTGATGACGCCGATTTCATCAAGGAGATCATGGGAGACTATGTGGAGCCGGCCCTTGGCATCGTGGCGGAGATCGATGCTGCCTGGGACAGTCGCTCGGCCACCGGCATTGGTGCCGCGGCGCACAAGCTCAAGTCCGCCTCGCGTGCTATCGGCGCCGACGCCCTGGCCGATCTCTGCGAGCGCCTCGAAGTCGCTGGCAAGAGTGAGGACTGGGCTGCCATCGAGGCCGACTACCCGACCTTGGCGCCAAGCATGACGGCTGTGCAGGCGCATATCGAGGCGCTGTGACCAGGTCGGTCCTGCCTATTATAGTAGTAGACGAAATGTCACCCCGTAGTGGGTAGCTCGAACCAAAAGGTGCTACCGACGCCAACCTGGCTGTCCAAGCCAATGCGACCATCCATCATTTCAATCAGTTGCCTGCATATCGCCAAGCCGATGCCGGTGCCCTCGACCGTCTCTGTTTCCATTCTGAGGCGGGCAAAGGGCTGAAATATTTCCTGGTGTCTCTCTTCCGGTATTCCCAATCCCGTGTCGGCGATACTGATCCGGAGCTTGCCCTCGCTCGTCAAATCGGTAGTCAGTGTGACGGAGCCATCTTCGGCATTGTATTTTACAGCATTGGATAGTAAGTTTACCAATATCTGTTTTAGCCGCACCCGATCGGCACAGATGTCTGGCAGCGTATCGGCTGCTGTGTGATCGATGATGGTGATGCCGCGCTGATCGGCCATCGGGCGTATCAGGCTCGTGGACTCGGTTATTATGTCAACGGTTTTCACCCTTTGCGGCGACAGGTCCATCTTTCCGGTTTCGATCCGTGACAGGTCCAAGACCTCGTTGACCAGCGTCAGGAGGTGCTCGCCGCCCTCAAGAATGAAGCCGACATTCGCGTCCTGCGCTTCGGTCAATGGCTGGTCGGGATAGGACTTGAGCAGCTGCGCGAAACCAAGGACGGCGTTGAGCGGCGTCCGCAGCTCGTGGCTCATAGATGAGAGAAACTCCGACTTGGCACGGTTCGCCGTCTCGGCGCGCTCCTCGGCCTGCTGCCGCTCGCGGACTTCGGCACGGAGCTCCTCGGTCCGCTCCTGAACGCGCTCCTCGAGCCTCTCGTGGCTTCGCTGCACTTCCTCTTCCAATGCTTTGCGCAAGGAGATATCGCTGATGAAGGAAAGATAGGCGAGAGAGCCGTCCCACGTTATCGCCTGAACCGTCTGCTCGATCCATACCGGTGAGCCGTCCTTTCTCACGCCGCGATAGGCATATGGATCAGGCACCTTTTTCCCCTCGTCGCGGTCAGCGCGTATCTGTCTAAGCTGCTCGCGATCCGGCGCAAAGGCTAGCTCGTCGATGGGGTCGAGGCGAAGGATATCGTCGCTGCTCGGATATACGAGCGTGTCG
>CAZVDW010000259.1:0-3505 GCA_964625645.1 uncultured Rhodospirillaceae bacterium | reverse complement strand
GCTCATCAGGCCGCCCATGCCCTGCACCACCATGTCGTAGGCCGGGCGCTGGGAATCCGGGCCGGTCTGGCCGAAGCCGGAGCAGGCAGCGTAGATCAGCTTGGGGTGGCGCTCGCTCACCGCCTCGTAGCCGAAGCCGAGCTTGGCCATGGTGCCGGGGCGAAAGTTCTCCACCAGCACATCGGCGTTGGCGAGCAGCGTCTCCAGGATCGCCTTGTCGCCCTGGTCTTTCAAATCGAGCGCGATGCTCTCCTTGCCCCGGTTGAGCGACATGAAATAGGCCGAGCGCCCGTCCACCCACGGCCCGTAGGCGCGCGCGTCGTCGCCGCCCGGCGGCTCGACCTTGATGATGCGGGCGCCAAGGTCGGACAGCACCATGGTGCAATAGGGGCCGGCGAGCACGCGCGTCAGATCGAGGACGGTGATCCCGGACAACGGGCCGGAGGCGGTGGCGTCGGGCATGGGCGTAATCCGTGGTTTACAGCAGCACCCGCATCCGATAGCGCAGGGGCCGCGGCGGCGCAAGGAGGCAGGCATGCAACGACACACCCTCGACATCTCCGGTAATGGCGGCACACGGCGGCTGTCCTACCTCGACAGCGGCGCCGGGCAGAGCGGCGGCACGGTCTTCTGCGTCCATGGCCTGACCCGCAACGGCCGCGATTTCGAGCGCTTGGCCGCCGCCTTGTCGAAACGGGCGCGGGTGATCTGCCCGGACATCGCCGGGCGCGGCCAAAGCGACCCCCTGGCCGACGCCGCCGACTATGCCATCCCGACTTATGTCGCCGACCTGCGTAAGCTGATGGCGCATCTCGGCGCGGCGCAAGTCGACTGGATCGGCACCTCCATGGGCGGGCTGATCGGCATGCTGGCGGCGAGCGGCGGCGGCATCCGGCGCTTGGTGCTGAACGACGTCGGCCCCTTCCTGCCCAAGGCGGGGCTGGCGCGCATCGGCGACTACGTCACGCGCAACTGGCGCTTCGCCAGCCTGGCAGAAGCGGAGGCGCATTTCCGCGTGGCCTACGCCCCCTTCGCGCTGAGCAGCGACGCCGACTGGCGCTGGCTGACCGAGATCTCGGTGCGCCGCGACGGCAAGGCCTGGCGGCCCGCCTACGACCCCGGCATCGCCGCCGCCTTCGCCAAGACCGAGCCCGAGGACCTCGACCTCTGGCCACTCTGGGATGCCGTGCCCTGCCCGGTGCTGCTGCTGCGCGGCGCCGTCTCCGACGTGCTGCTCGCCGCCACGGCGCACGAGATGAGCGGGCGCGGCCCCGGCGCCACGCTCGTCACCTTCCCCGGCATCGGCCACGCCCCCGCTTTGCTCGCCGCCGACCAGATCGCGGTCGTCGAGGACTGGCTGTACGGCTGAGCGCGAGACCTGTCGGACCGCGCACATACGCCTCCGGGTTGCATTGATGCAGCTGACGACATACAATTTATGAATGTGGCTTCGGGGTTGTCTCACGATTGCACTTCTGCTTCTGGCGCTCTGCCAGCCTGCCAGCCTGCCGTCGTGGCGGCGGCCGAGGGCGTCGCGCCGGCCGAGGCGCTGGCCAAGGAAGCCTTCGCGCTGGTCATGCAGGCCCAGGACGAAAGCGACGTCGCGCGCCGTTTGGGGCTGCTGACCGAAGCGAATGCCAAGCTCGACAAAATCCTCAGCGACTACCCCGACAGTAATGCCGCGCAACAATTGGCAACGGAGCAGCGCATCGGCCTGCTGTCGCGCCAGGCGCTGGCCGACGAGATCGCGGCCCTGCGACAACAGACCGCTGGCGGCGATTGCCGCGAGGCGCCGAACAGGGATTGCCTGCTGGCCATGGCGCTGGCCGCTGCACGGCAGTACAAGGCGGATAATCCGAGGTCACTCGTTTTCCAGTTTGTCGCATCGGTCTTCGCACTATCGGGAGATACACAGACGACGCTCGCTGTCATCGACATTATCGCTGACAGCGAAGAGCGCGCTCGTGCACTGACCAGCATCGCCACATCACTTGGCGCTGAGGGCGATTTCGAAAGGTCTCAGGCGTTTGCCGAGCAGGTTGTCGACGAGAGTTGGCGCGAGGCAGCCCAATGGACCTTGGCAGTGGCGCAGGCCAATACAGGTCAGGTCGCCACGGCGTTGGAGACGGCAAGAGGCATGCCCGGTGGATCATGGCGTGATCGGGCCATGCAGTCGGTTGTCCTCGGCCTTCTCGAATCACAGTCTCTGGAGCAGGCGCTGGAAATTGCAAGCAACATCGAAGACGAAAGATTACGTAAACAGGCCCTGCTAGAGATTACCATGGCACCGACGTCTATTGGGGATACCGCCATCATAGTGGAGGGGGCCAAGAATTTCTCCGGTCAAGAGCAGAGGGAGCTTCAGATGGGGGCAGTGCTCTCCGCGCCCGCCGACCCGCAAGACATCGTGACGATGCTGGATATGGAGGACCAAATCGCGATCGAACGCGATCGATCCATGATATATGCAGCCATTGCCAAGAGCCAAGCCAGAGCGGGCCGAATCTCGCACGCCCTCGCGACGATGCGCGAGGTCACCGACCGGTCGGCTCGGATCGATGTCCTGCCTGCCCTCGCCAAAGCGCAACTCGAGGCGGGCGACCTGACTGATGCCTACTCGACCGCGAATGCCATTCCGGATGATATCGAGCGCTCAAGCTTGCCTTCGGATATTGTCATCGCCCATGCCGAAGCGGGCGAGCTGGAGGTTGCCACTCTTGCCGTTAACGAGATTGTGGCGGACCGCCCGTTTCGTGACGCGGTGGCGGCCCTGGGCTCGGCGAAGGCCCGCGCCGGAGACTTCGAGGGTGCCTTCAAGATTGCGGGCAAGCTCAATGATAGGTATCGCCGGACAACCCTGTTGACGGATATCGCTGTTGCACTCGCCCAGGCGGGAGAATTGGCCGACGCCATGCGCACGGTCTTCGCCATCGACTCGTCGACCCCACCGACCGAAGCCCTGGCCGCTGTCGCCGCGGCGCACCCAAGCGAGGCGCAGCTGAAGCAGGCCATGGAAATCACGCAAGCGACGGCGGACGCAGAGACCCTCCCCGTAGCCCTCGCCGCGCTGGCGGGCGCGGCCGCCCACTGACCGCCCTCACCCGCTGCCGCCGGTCAGCTCCAGGAACAGGTCTTCCAGGTCCGGCTCGTGGGTCGAGATATCCGCCACCGCCAGGCCCGCGTCATCCACGGCGGCGAGGATCTCGGCGACGTGAGTTTCGCTTGGCCGGTAGCGTAGCACCAGGCGGCGTGAGCCTTCGAGCGCGGCGCCGAAGCGCACCAGTGCGGGCGGCACCTCGCTGATGTCGTCGACCAGCACCAGGGCGAATTCCTTGTGGTCGAGGCGGCGCAGCAGCGTCTCGGTCTCGTCGCAGGCCACCACCTCGCCCTGGGCGATGATGGCGACGCGGTCGCAGGTCTCCTCGGCCTCTTCCAGATAGTGGGTCGTCAGCAGCACCGTTGTGCCGTTGTCGTTGAGCTGGCGCACATAGCGCCAGAGCTGGGC
>CAZVDW010000258.1:0-3362 GCA_964625645.1 uncultured Rhodospirillaceae bacterium | reverse complement strand
GAAGGGTGACTGGTAGCGGAGGAGGGACTTGAACCCCCGACACAGGGATTATGATTCCCCTGCTCTACCGACTGAGCTACTCCGCCGTACCAGGAGGCAGGGCTATACGGTCGGGGGCCTGTGCTGTCAAGGCGGGGCGCTCGATCCAGCCGCCGCCGAGCACTTTGGTGCCGTCGTAGAGCACCGCGGCCTGGCCCGGGGCGATGGCGCCGGCGGCGGCGTCGAGGCTGATCTCGCATCGGTTCCCGGGCCGGGTGCGGGCCCTGCCCGAGACGCCCGGGTGGGCGGAGCGCAGCTTCACCGTGACGGGTTGATCGGGCGCGGGCGCCGCCAGCCAGTTGGTCTCGAAGAGCGTCAGCGCGGTCCGGTCGAGCGCCGCCCTCGGACCCACCACCACGGCCTGGCGCGCGGGGTCTGTGCGCAGCACGTAGAGCGGCTCGGGCCAGGCCCCGCGCAAGCCCTTGCGCTGGCCGACCGTGAAGCCGATGACGCCGTCGTGGCGGCCGATCTCGCTGCCGTCCGCGAGCTCGATCGGGCCGGGATCGAGGGCGCCGGGCCGCAGTTTTTCCACGAGACTGGCATAGTCGCCGTCGGGCACGAAGCAGATGTCCTGGCTGTCGGGCTTGTCGGCCACGGGCAGGGCAAAGCGCGCGGCCTCGGCCCGTACCTGCGCCTTCGGCATATCGCCGAGGGGGAAACGCAGATAGGCGAGCTGCGCCGCCGTGGTGGCGAAAAGAAAATAGCTCTGGTCGCGCATCCGCTCGGCGGCGCGGTGCAGCTCGGCACCGTGCGGCCCGGCGACGCGGCGCACGTAATGCCCGGTGGCCAGCGCCGCGGCACCAAGCTCGCGGGCACGCGCCAGCAGGTCCTGGAACTTGACCGTCTGGTTGCAGCGCACGCAGGGGATCGGCGTGTAGCCGGCCACGTAAGCGTCGGCGAAGTCGCCGATCACCGCCTCGCGAAAGCGGCTTTCATAGTCGAGCACGTAATGGGGAAAGCCGAGATGGGCGGCGACGCGGCGGGCGTCGGCGATATCGCGCCCGGCGCAGCAGCTGTTGGCGCGGCCGGTTGCCTCGCCATGGTCGTAGAGCTGCAGGGTGATGCCGACCACGTCATAGCCGGCTTCCGCCAGCAATGCCGCCGTGACCGAGCTGTCGACGCCGCCCGACATGGCAACGACCACGCGGGCGCCGGCGCTCACGCCGTCGAGCGCGATCATGGCGCGCCGGCCCGCCAGCCCATCTCCCAGAAGCCGATTTCGAGACGGGTGGCCTGATCGAAAGTCCGCGCCAAGGCCGCAAAGCGCGCCTCCGCGCCGCGCGCGGCGCCAACCCGGTCGAGCTGGTCGCGGGCGGCTTGCGCCACCTCCTGGTAATCCGCGCCGGCATACATCTCGATCCAGGGCAGATAGGCGTTGCCCTCGCGCTTTGTCGCCGCGTCGCGCCCGAGGCGCGCGCCGATCTCGCCATAGCCGACGACGCAGGGCGCCAAGGCCACGAGCAAATCGAGCAGGTCGCCGCGCTGGCCGCAATCGAGCACGAAGCGGGTATAGGCGGTGGTCGCAAGCGCTTCCGGCGCGGCGGCCATGGCCGCCTCGTCGAGGCCCCAGCCGGCGCAGTACTCCACATGCAGGCGCATTTCGGTATCGACCAGCGCCGCCATAGTAGCGGCGGCGGCGCGCATGTCTTCGAGGCTGTCGGACTTGAAGGCGGCCAGGGCATAGGCGCGGGCGAACTGGATGAGGAACAGATAGTCCTGCACCAGATAGTGTCGGAATGCGGCTTCCGGAAGGCTGCCGTCGGCAAGCCCGGCGACGAAGGCGTGATGGCAGTAGTCGCGCCAGGGTTCCGCCGCCGCCTCGCGCAAGCGGTCGAACAGGGACATCTCTAGCCGCGTTCCTCGATCCAGGCCATCTGGATGGCCTCGAGGACCTTTTCGTTGGAGCGCTCGGGATCGTCGTCGAAATCGGCCAGCCCGGTCACCCAGCGGTGCAGGTCGGTGAAGCGCAGGTTTACGTTGTCGGCATCACCATGACGCTCTTCCAGGGCGATGGCGATGTCATAAATGTCGGTCCACTTCATGGACACCTCCTTCCACTCAACCGAGCAGCACGTTGCGGGTCGCCGGCGGCAAGGTCACGGTGAGCCCGTCGAGCTCTTCGGTAACGATGATCTGGCAGCCGAGCCGCGAGGTGTGGGTGAGCGCGAAGGCGAGGTCGAGCATGTCGTCCTCGTCCTCGCTGGGCTCGGGCAGGCGGTCGTAGTAATCCTCATCGACGATGACGTGGCAGGTCGAGCAGGCGAGCGAGCCCTCGCAGGCGCCCTCCAGATCGATGTCGTTGGCGTGGGCGATCTCGAGCAGGGACTGGCCCACCCGGGCGTCGAGCTCACGGCGCCTGCCCTGGGGCTCGACGAATATGACCTTGGGCATGTCAGCCGTCTCCGAGAGAATCCACGGTCTGGCCGGCGAGCGTTGCCGCGAAGGCCGCATCCATGCGCCGCTGGGCGAAAGGTTGCGCCGCCGAATCGAGCGCCGCCACCGCGCTGTCGATGGCATCGCGATCCTCGCCCGCCACGGCGCAAGTGAGTGCGCCGAGCGCTAATGTGATGGTCTCGCCCTCGCCGTCCACGAGCAAGGCACCATCGGCGGCCAGTGCCGCTTCGACCGCCATCCGTACCCGCTCCGCCTCGACCCGCGCCTCGGCCAGCAGGCGCCGCGTGACGTCGTCTTGCGCGTGCTCCATGCTGGCACGCAGCATCTGCTCGATCTCGCCTTCGCCGAGGCCGTAGGACGGCTTGACCTCGACCCGCGTCTCGGTGCCCGTGGTCTCCTCGCGCGCCGAGACCGTGAGCAGGCCATCGGCATCGACCGCGAAGCTGACGCGCACGCGCCCAGCGCCCGCGACCTGGGGCGGTATGCCGGAAAGCTCGAAGCGCGCCAGCGAGCGGTTCTGGTCGACCATCTCGCGCTCGCCCTGGACGACATGGACGATCATGCCGGTCTGGCCGTCCTGATAGGTGGTGAACTCCTGCGCCTTGGCGACCGGGATCGGCGTGTTGCGGTGGATGATCTTCTCGACCAGGCCGCCCATGGTCTCGATACCGAGCGACAGCGGCACGACATCGAGCAGCAGGGTATCGGAGCCCGCCGTTAGTGCTTCGGCCTGCAGCGCCGCGCCGAGGGCCACCACTTCGTCCGGGTCGATGTCGGCCAGCGGCTCGCGGCCGAACAGGGCCGCGACGCGCCGGCGCACCAGGGGCACCCGCGTGGCACCGCCGACCAGCACCACGCCGACGATATCGCCGGCCGCCTGGTCGGCGTCGACCAGCACCTGCCGACAAATGGATAGGGTGCGATCGACG
>CAZVDW010000257.1:0-9252 GCA_964625645.1 uncultured Rhodospirillaceae bacterium | reverse complement strand
GAACAGGGCATAGACGCGATCCAGCGTCCAGGCACCGGGACGCTGCGCCACGGTGAGGTTCTCGGAGACCGAGAGCGAGGGAAAGACGCCACGGCTCTCGGGCACGTAGGCAAGCCCGGCCCTGGCTCGCTGGTGAGCCGTCGCGCCGTTGAGCTCGCGGCCATCGAGGCGCACCGAGCCGCGGCTGCGCGCCAGCAACCCCATGCAGGCCTTGAGCAATGTGGTCTTGCCGGCGCCGTTCCGGCCCAGGAGACTGGTCACCGCGCCGGCGGAAACGCCGAACGATACGCCTTGCAGCACGTGGCTCGGCCCGTACCAGGCGTTCATGTCGTCGATATCCAGAAGCGCCATGCTCAGGCCTCGCCAAGGTAGCGGGAGCGCACCTCTCCCGATGCCCGCACCTCAGCGGGCGTGCCTTCGAAAAGCACGCTGCCGGCATCGAGAACGGTGACACGGTCGGCAATATCGAAGACCACGTCCATGTCATGCTCGATCACCAGCACGGTCAGGCTGCGCGGCAGGCCGGCAATGAGGGCCTTCATGGCTGCCGTCTCCTCCGGGCTCATGCCCGCGGTGGGCTCGTCGAGCAGCAGGACCAGGGGCTCGAGCGCCAAGGCCAGACCGACCTCGAGCTGGCGCTGAAAGCCATAGGGCAGCGCGTCGACGCCGACATCCAGAACATCCGACAAGCCGACCGACCGGGCGATGTCCATGGCCTTCCCGCGAAGATGCCGATATTTCGCCAGCGGCTTCCAGAAGACATGCCCGACGCCGCCTGCCAGGGCGGCGGCCGTCACCAGATTCTCAGCCACGCTCATGCCGGCAAACAGGCTGTTGCGCTGGAAGGAGCGCGCCAGGCCGGCGCGGGCCCTGGCATCCGGCCCATCGCCCGTAATGTCGCGCGAGGCGAAGCTGATACGCCCCGCATCCGGTCGCAGCTCGCCGGTGAGCAGGTCGAACAGGGTCGTCTTGCCGGCTCCGTTGGGGCCGATCAGGGCGCGGCGCTCGCCCGCTTCGAGCGCGATGCTCACATTGCGCGTGACCACCAGCGCGCCGTAGCGCTTTTGCAGGCCGTCAGCGCGCAGCACGATGCAATCTCCGACGCAGCGCGCCGAGCGAGGCATAGATGCCGTTCGGCATCAGCACGACCACGGCAATGAAGACGCCGCCCATGCAAAGCATCCAGTAGTCCGTCCAATCGCTGACCCAGTGTTTCGCCAATACGATCACGGCCGCTCCGGCGGCCGGTCCGACGAGACTGCCCATGCCACCGACGATGACCACGATCAGCGCCTCGCCGGAAATCGTCCAGGCCAGCAATTCCGGCGAGATGAAGCCGGTATGCTGGGCCGTCAGCGAGCCCGCCAGCCCGGCCAGAGCGCCGGCCAGGGTGAAGGCGCCGAGCTTGACGCGCTCGACGCGGCAGCCGAGCGCGCGGGCGCGGCGCTCGTTTTGATGGATGGCGACGAGCAGGCGCCCGAAGGGCGAGCGCACCACCATTTCCAGGACGGCGTAGGCCAACACCGCAACGACCAGGGCAAAGGCCGCAAAAGCGCGCGGGTCGGCAAGGTCGACGCCAAGGGACGACAGATCGAGGTGGGCGATGCCCGCCAGACCGTCATCGCCGCCGAAGGCGCGGGCCTTGAAGAGATAGGCGTGCACAGCCTCGCCGATCGCCAAGGTCACCATGATGAAGAATATGCCGCCAAGACGCACCGCAACGGCGCCGGCTATCATGGCCGCGGCCGCCGATACCGCTATCGCAAAGGCCATGGCGGGAAGCGCGGGCCAGCCGAGCATGGTGGTAATGGCGGCAATCGCATAGGCACCGATGCCATAGAACGCCGCATGGCCGAGCGAGACCATGCCGGCAAAGCCGACCAGCAGGTCCAGGCTCATGGCGAGGATGGCGAGAATGGCGATCTCGGTGATCAGCTCGTAGCCGAAATATTCGACCGACAGCCAGGCCACCATGGCGACGGCGGCCAAAACCGCCGCGCCCGCGGTTCGTCCCTCCCCGCTGCTCACGCCCGCACCACGCGCCGTGTCGGCACCAGTCCGCCGGGACGCAGGATCAAAACCAGCGCCATCAAGGCGTAGAGCAGCATGCTGGCATATTGCGGCGCCAGGACCTGGCCGAAAGTCTCGACGAAACCGACCAGCAGCGAACCCAATACCGCGCCGAGCAAACTCCCCGGCCCACCGACCACCACGACGATCAGGGTCAGCACCAGAATGGACATGTCCATGCCCGGGTGGATGGAGAGCACCGGTGCTGCCACCACGCCCGCGAGCCCGGCCAGGGCGCAGCCAAGGCAAAAGACCCCGAAGAAGGCCAGATCGATATTGAGGCCGATGGCCGAGGCGGTCTCGCGGTCGTCGACACCCGCGCGCACCACGGCGCCGAGCCGCGTGCGCTCGAGGATCAACGCCAGGATTGCCAGCACCGCAACACCGATGCAGATAACCAGCAGGCGGTAGGCCGGATAGGTTTCACCCAGAATCCGTACACTGCCGGCGAAGACCGCGGGCGGGTCGATGCCGTGGCTGTAATTGCCCCACAGCATGCGTACCAGGTCGAGGCCGACATAGATCAGCCCGAAGGTCACCAAGACCTGGCGCATGGGGCTGGCGCGCTGCATATGGCGCAGCAGGACCAGGTGGAGGACGGCGCCGACGGCCGCCACCCCGAGCGGCGCCAGCACCAGGGCCAGCCAGAACGAGCCGGTCTCGCGCACCGCCACCAGGCCGAGATAGGCTCCCACCATGTACAGCGTGCCATGGGCCAGGTTGATGAAGTTCATCAGCCCGAACACCACCGACAGCCCCACCGAGAGCAGGAACAGCAGACTCGCGAGCTGCAGCGCGTTCAACGCCTGTATCGCCAGAAATGTCGGATCGAGCAGCACCCACGCCCCCTTCGCCCTCGCGCGCGCCCTTCTCTACCCCATGGCTGCGGGCCGGACCAGACCATAGCCACGGCGAGGATTGCGCCCATGCACGAAACCGGGGAAGATCGAGGCGTTGGGAGGGGAACCATGTCTGGAACGACGCCGGCAAGCCGTGCGCGCTATCACAGCGCCGACAACAATTTTACTTTCACCTGGCCGCCGGTGCCGGCGCGCCAGTTCCTGGCCGAGCGCGAGGCGGCCTTCGCCGCCGACAGCCCGACGGGACTGATCGCGCTCGACTGCGCCGATGTGCTTGCCACGCCCTACCCCGCGACCACACCGACGCTGCTGATGCGCTATGCCCGCCTTCAGGCCGGCGAGGCGCTGGCCACCCGCTTCGCGGCCGCTGGCGAGATCGCTTATGTCATCGAGGGGGCCGGCGAAAGCCGCAATGGCGGCGATAGCATCGCCTGGGCCAAGGGCGACGTGTTCTGCTTTCCGGGCAGCGCCGAGACGCGGCATGCCGCCGCCGCGGACAGCTTGCTGTTCATCGCCACCAACGAGCCCCTGCTCGCCTTCGAGAAGCTGCGGCCCGGCGAAGCGGTTGTCGAAGCCCTGCATTGGCCGGCCGGCGAGATCGCGCAGCGTTTGGAAGCGGTGTGGCAGCGCCCGATCACGCCCGAGACGACCGGCCATGCTGTCTTGTTCTCGAGCGACGCTCTGGCTCCATCCACCAATACGCTTCCCAGCATAAACGTGGCGCTCAACACCCTGGAGAGTGGCGCCGACCAGCGGCCTCACCGTCACAACGGCGTCGCCGTGGTGCTGGCGATCCAAGGCGAAGGCGTGCATTCCATCGTCGATGGCAAACGCATCGATTGGGTGGACGGTGCGGTGCAAATTACTCCAGGGGCCTCGCTGCATTCGCACCACAATCGCGGCCCCGGACGCATGGCCTGCCTGATCTTCCAGGACGAGGCGCTGCACTACTACACGCGCACGCCGGGCTTCAGCTTTGCTTGACGATCCCATCACCTTCGAGCTGTTCAAGAACGCCGTCTTCGCCATTGCCGACGAGATGGCGTTGACCATTTGCCGCACCACCTATTCCGGCGTGCTGCGCGACAACATGGATTTCTCCACCGCCCTCGCCGATGCCGACGGCAGGCTGGTCGCGCAGGGCCTGACCCTGCCCGGCCACCTCGGCTCCATCCCGACCGCGCTGGCGGTGGTGGTCGAGCGCTTCCAACACGATATGGCGCCGGGCGACGTGTTCATCATGAACGATCCCTTCGACGGCGGCATGCATTTACCCGACATTTTCCTCTTCAAGCCGGTCTACGCCGATGGCGTGCGCGTCGCCTTTGCCGCCACCATCTGCCATCACGGCGATGTCGGCGGACGGGTGCCGGGCTCGAACGCGTCCGATTCCACCGAGATCTACCAGGAAGGCCTGCGCATTCCGCCGCTCAAGCTCTTCCACGCCGGGCTGCGCGACGAGGCCATAGCGACGCTGATCGAGCGCAATGTGCGCATTCCCGTGCGCGTCATGGGCGATTTGCGCGCCCAGCTCGCCGCCTGCCATATCGCCGAGGCGCAGTTCCTGGAGCTTGTCGAGCGCTACGGCACGCAAGCTTGTGCCGCCTACATGGCCGAGGTCATGGACTATGCCGAGCGCCTGACCCGCGCGGCGGTAGCCGAGCTTCCCGACGGCGAATGGAGCTTCGAGGACTGGATCGACGACGACGGCATCGATGTCGGCAAGCCGATCCGCCTGTTCTGCACCATCCGCAAGCAGGGCAACTCCATGAGCGTCGATTGGGCGGGCTCGGCCGATCAGGTCAAGGGCGCCATCAACAACACGCTCTCATTCACCAAGGCCTCGGCCTACACCGCCATCCGCTCGGTGCTGCCGGGCGACATTCCCAACAACGAAGGCGTGTTCCGCGTCATCGACGTCACCGCGCCCGCGGGCACCATCGCCAACGCGGTGCTGCCCGCCGCCTGCGCCGCGCGCGGCCTGACCGGCTTCCGCATGGTCGATTGCTGTTTCGGCGCCCTTGCCATGATGCTGCCGGACCGCGTCTGTGCCGCATCGGATGGCGGCAATACGGGCGTCTCGATCGGCGGCTGGACGGACCAGCGCGAGCCTTTCATCTTTGTCGATTTCGCCTGCGGCACCTGGGGCGGGCGGCCCTGGGCGGACGGCCTGCAAGGCAATTCCAACATGTTCGCCAACATGGCCTCGCAGTCGGTGGAGGTGATCGAGGGCGAATACCCCATCCAGATATTGGCCTACGAGCTGTTGTGCGACCGCGCCGGGGCCGGCAAGTATCGTGGCGGCGCGCCCTATCGCCGCGACTATCGACTGCTCGAGCGCGAGGCCATCCTGCAGGTGCGCGCCGACCGCTTCGCCATCCGCCCCTACGGCCTCTATGGCGGCAAGCCAGGCAAGCCCGGCCGGAATTATGTCGATGGCAAGTCTCAGGCATCGAAGCTCACCTTGCAGATTGGGCGCGGCACCACCTTTCGCCACGAGCTGCCCGGCGGCGGCGGCTGGGGCGACCCGCTCGAGCGCGACCCGCTGGCGGTGCTTGACGACGTGCGCAACGGCTATGTCAGCGCCGAGGCCGCGCGCCGCGAATACGGTGTCGTCGTCGATTGCCAGTCATGGTGCGTCGACGAACGAGCCACGGCTGCCGAGCGAGAGAAGATGCGAAGTGAGGCGCCGCCGCTGGCGGTCTGCTGGACGGACGAATGATCCGTTACCGCGTCGGCATCGATATCGGCGGCACCTTTACCGACATCGTCCTGGTCGGCGATGACGGCGGCACGCTGGTCAAGAAGGTCTCCTCCAGCGTCGAGGACTATTCGCGTGCCATCATCGATGCCCTGTTAGCGATGCTCGGCGAGCACGGCATCGCGCCGGAGCAACTGCGCGAGATCCTGCACGGCACCACGGTGGGCTCGAACGCCATCCTCGAAGGCAAGGGCGCCCGCGCCGGGCTGATCGCCAGCAAGGGCTTTCGCGATATTCTGGAGATTCGCAATCTGCGCATGCCGCGGCTCTACGACCTGCATTGGGAAAAGCCGCCGCCACTAATCCCGCGCTACCGCCGCGTCGAGGTGGACGAGCGCATCGACGCCCGGGGCGAGGTTGAGGTGGCGCTCAGCCGCGCCGACGCGGAGCGGGCCGTGCACGCCCTGCTCGACGAGAACGTCGAGGTGATTGCGGTCTGCCTGCTCAACTGCTTCCGCAATGCCGCCCACGAGCGTCTTATCGGCGAGGTCGTCGAGGCGCTTGCACCGGGCCTGCCCTATTGCCTGTCCTGCGACGTGTTGCCCGAGATCAAGGAGTACGAGCGCACCTCGACGACGGCGATCAACGCCTATGTCATGCCGGTCATCCGCAGCTATCTGGAGAACCTGCGCCGCAACCTCGATGATGCCGGGATCGCGGCACCTCTCTTGCTCATGCAATCGAGCGGCGGGGTGATGTCGGACCGGGCGGCGGTGGAGCGACCCTGCCATATTATCGAATCCGGGCCGGCCGGCGGCGTGGTCGGCGCCCAGGCGCTGTCGGACATCGACAACCTCGTCACCTTCGACATGGGTGGCACCACGGCCAAGGCGGCGCTGATCGAAGGCGGCGCCGTGACGCGCAGCCAACAATACTCCGTCGGCGCCGGCATCATGATCGGCTCACGCCTGATGACGGGCGCCGGCTACCTGCTCAAGACACCGGCGATCGACCTCGCCGAGGTCGGTGCAGGCGGCGGCTCGCTGATCTGGATCGATGCCGGCGGCTCGCTGCAGGTCGGCCCGCAAAGCGCCGGCGCCGAGCCCGGCCCGCTGGTCTATGACCTGGGTGGTACCGAGCCGACGGTCACCGACGCCAATGTCCTGCTCGGTTATCTCAATCCCAACCACCTGGTCGGCGGCGAGCTGCCGCTCAACCCGGCCAAGGCCGAAGCCGTGTTCGCCGAGCGCATCGCGGCTCCCCTCGGGCTCGACGTGGCGGCGGCCGCATACGGCGCCCATCTCATCGCCGCGGCCAACATGATCCGCGCCATCAAGGCCGTCTCCAGCGAGCGCGGCCGCGACCCGCGCGGCTTCTCCCTCTTCGCCTTCGGCGGCAACGGCCCGGTCTTTGCCGCCGGCATGGCGGAATCGCTCGGCATGGATCGCGTCGTCATCCCGCCCTCACCCGGCCTCTTCTCGTCCTTCGGCCTGCTGCAGGCCGACATCGAGCAATACCACTCGCGCACCCTCAACCGCCTGCTGCGCGATATCGATGCAGAGGACCTGACCAGCGCCTGGGACGGCATTGCCGAGGAAGCTCGGGCCGAGCTGCGCCGCGAGGGCTTCGCGGACGACCGCATATCCATCGCCCGCATCGCCGACCTGCACTACAAGGGTCAGATTTACGATCTCTCCGTGCCAGCGCCGGACGGCGATTTCGACGCGGCCAAGATGGCGATCCTGGAAGAGGCCTTCGGCGAGGAGCACCTGCGCACCTACGGCCACCGCGCCGGGCCGGAAGAGCCCGTGGAACTGGTCAATCTGCGTGTCATCGCGAGGGCCGAGCCCGATGGCGAGAGGACGGCTAACGCCGTCGCGCCACAGACAAAAGGCTCAGGAGAAAACCGCCGCGCCTATTTCGGCAAGGCCGGCTGGCACGACACGCCCATCTTGGGTCGTGGCGACCTGGCGGCGGAGACCGCCGGCCCGGCCATCATCGAGGAATACGACGCCACCTGCGTCATCCCGCCGGGCTGGTCGGGGCGCCTCGACGCCCGCGGCAGCGTGATTTTGGTGAGGCGCTAAAGCGCGCAGCCGTTAGCCGGGTCGACGATCTCAGGGCTCATGTCAAGACGGCGCCATATATATGCAGCTTGCCCGAGAAAATTATTTTTGCTACCATCGGTCATACTTGATGGAATTGATCTCTAAAGACGAGTAAAAGTGAAATCTTAATCTAACAGTTTGGACACGCCTCTACCTCTAGGTTCTTGGCACCCCGTCGTAGGAGAAGCTCCATCATGCGAATGCCAGAAAGATCATACTGCGTTACCGTGTTTGCGGCTGCTCTAATAGTCCTATTCACATTGCCCGGAAGCTCACGGGTACATGACGCCGCCAACACCACTCTTCAAGCGGAGCTTCGTTTGGAAAGTGATTGTGGAATGGCGATCCATTCACAGGTTTCTCAAAAGACTATCGGGTCTGGCCGGCTTAACGACGAGATCATGAGACCAGATGGCTGGAACTGCTGTCGCGCGAGGCAGTGCTGCGGGTCTGATCCTTCTACCGAGCTTCAACATAGAAGCGATTCCTGACATGTGGAGCTGGAGCGGCAGGAACCATGAGCAGGTCAAGATAGTCTTTGCAATTATTGCAGCAGCATATGTAATTTTCGAGTATAGGGCAGGGGTCTCCAGTGACCAAGTCGAACGGTCTCTGACTTACGCGGAAATCCATGCAACTGGCGAGATCGCTGAGTCGAGTATGCGACTGTACGGGTTTTGGTTTTCCGAAGAAGCGGACAGTTTCTTTGAAGACGTGAATTCGAACAATTACGATCAGAAGCTTGTAGAGCTGATATATGCCAACGATCTGACACGGGACGTGTACGATATCCAGCGTTTTTACAATCAATTGGCCCTTTGCGCGAACGGGGACTTATGCGACAGCGAAACCTCCTGCGACTATTTCTTTGATACCGTACAGGCTTTTCGTGAGACATACAGGCCGTACCTTCGGAGAATCAGCACGAGATACAATGAGGATATTCTCGAAAGCATAACGAAGTTTGTGGAGGTCTCCTGTCGCGCAGAATTCAAGGCGTACTGCGAGGAGCTTACTGACTCGCCCGATTGCGACAGCGAATAGGCTCACCCTCGAGTTCTCTCAAAGCTGACAGCCGTTAGCCGGGTCCTGCATCGCCGGCAGGGTGTCGATAACCCGCAGCTCCATGCCCTCCGCCCCGGGTTGGGTCTCGAAGATGTGGATGTCCTGGATGATGTTGTTGGTAGCGGGGTCGATGCGCAGCATACCGCGCGGACCGCTGAAGGAGACGCCGTGCATGGCGGCGACCAGGGCGGCGCGATCCGCCGTATCGCCGCCGCGCGCCTTCAGCGCCTCGACGATCAGCCGCGCGGTGTCGTAACCCTGCACGGCGAATTCGGACGCCGTGCGACCATAGGCCTCGCGATAGGCCGCCTGAAAGGCCGCGTTCTCTGCCGACTCGATGCCGGGCACATAATTGAGAATGCCGAGAATGCCCGCCGCCGCATCGCCCTGCACATGGACGTAAAGCGGCGAGGTGAGCCAGCCGGCGCCGGAAAGCTGTATCGTCTCG
>CAZVDW010000256.1:0-13193 GCA_964625645.1 uncultured Rhodospirillaceae bacterium | reverse complement strand
TCACTTTCGTCTCCAACATTCCCGGCGAGACCCGCACCCTGCCCATCGCGCTCTACACCTACACCCAGGTGCCCGGCGGCGACGCCCAGGCGCTGCGCCTGGCGGCCATCGCCGTGGTGCTGGCGCTGGCGGCGCTGCTGGGCTCGGAAATCCTGGCGCGCCGCGTGCGCGCGCGCTTGGGCCACTGACGCCATGCTCGAGCTCGACATCAGCCATCGCCTCGGCGACTTTGCGCTCGCTGCCAGCCTAGCGGTTGCCGAGCCTGGCATCACGGCCATATTCGGCCGCTCGGGCTCGGGCAAGAGCACCCTGCTCAACATGATCGCCGGCCTGCTGCGGCCCGATGCCGGGCGCATCGCGGTCGACGGGCGGGTGCTGTTCGACGCGCAGGCCGGCATCGATATCCCGCCCGAGCAACGCCGCCTCGGCTACGTCTTCCAGGATGCCCGGCTGTTCCCGCATATGACGGTGCGCGACAATCTCGACTATGGCAGACGCCGCCTGGCGCCCGCGCGCCGCCATGTGGGCTTCGACCAGGTCGTCGCCCTGCTCGACATCGCGCCCCTGCTGGAGCGCCGTCCCGCCAGGCTGTCAGGCGGCGAGAAGCAACGGGTCGCCATCGGCCGAGCGCTCCTCGCCAGCCCCGGCCTGCTGCTCATGGACGAGCCGCTCGCCTCCCTCGACGCGCCGCGCAAGGCCGAGATACTGCCTTTCGTCGAGCGTCTGCATGCCGAGCTTGCGACGCCCATCGTCTATGTCAGCCATGCCGTCGACGAGGTGCTGCGGCTGGCCGACACCATCGCCGTCATGGCTGCCGGGCGGGTGCGCGCCTATGGCGAGGTGGAGGCGATCACCAGCCGCCCGGACCTTGCCGATGCCGGCTTCGGCGATGTCGGCACGGTGATCGCGGCGCGCATCGTCGGCCATGACGCGGACAGCGGCATCAGCGAGCTCGAGACCCCCGCCGGCAATGTGCGCATCGGGCGTTTGGACGCGCCGGTCGGCGCCACGGTGCGCCTGCGCCTGCGCGCCCGCGACGTCGCCCTGGCGCTGGATGCGCCCCGGCGCATGAGCGTGCTCAACGTCTTCTCGGGCCACATCGCCGCCATCGAGCCGCGCGCCGAAGGCATCGTCGACGTCGCGGTGGAGATCGCGCCGGGCATGCGGCTGTGGTCCGAGGTTACCCGCCTCGCCCTGAGCAATCTCGGCCTGGCGCCAGGCTCCCACGTCCACACCCTGATCAAGAGCGTCGCCATCGAGCGCTACCCACGCGGCTGAGCACGGCATTGGGGTCAGCGGCATTGGGGTCAGGTCTTTCATTTTGACATAAGTCGTGCGCATGCACCGGTGTCCTGAGCTGAGCGTCGCTCTCGGCACGCGAAGCCGGTCTTGCGACGATGTCAAAATGAAAGACCTGACCCCAATCAATCTGACCCCAATCAATCGAGAGCGTCGCCATCGAGCGCTACCCACCGGGCCGGCTGTCGGATAGATTGGCGGCCCTGTCCAACGGAGGGTTCCCCGTGTCCGAATTGCCGGCGCCGCGCACGGGCGGCGAAGTCCTGATCGATGCCTTGCGGCAGCATGACGTGGACCACGTCTTCGGCGTGCCGGGCGAGAGCTATCTCGCCGCCCTCGATGCGCTCTACGGCGCGCGCAACCGGATGCGCATGATCACCTGCCGCCAGGAGGGCGGCGCGGCCTTCATGGCCGAGGCCTACGGCAAGCTCACCGGCAAGCCGGGCATCTGTTTCGTCACCCGCGGCCCCGGTGCCTGCAATGCCGCCATCGGCGTGCACGCGGCCATGCAGGATTCGACGCCGCTGCTGCTTTTCGTCGGCCAGGTGGCGCGCCAGGCCATGGGCCGCGAGGGCTTCCAGGAGATCGACTACCGGCAGATGTTCGCGCCGCCCATATCCAAGCTGGCGCTGCAGATCGACGCTGCCGCGAGGATTCCCGAGATCATCCATCACGCCTTCCGCACCGCCACCTCGGGCCGTGCCGGACCGGTGGTCATTGCGCTCCCCGAAGACATGCTGTGCGATAGCGTGCAGGTGGCGGACGGCTTGCCGGCGACGCCCGTGCGCGCCTATCCCTCGCCGGCGGCGCTGGCGGAGCTGCGCGACAGGCTGGCCGCCGCCGAGCGCCCGCTGCTGATCCTCGGCGGCGGCGGCTGGCACGGGGCAACGGACGATATCGCCGCCTTCGCCGAGGCCAACGGCCTGCCGGTCGCGGTCTCCTTCCGCCGCCAGGATCTGTTCGACAATACCAACCCGCTTTATGCCGGCGATCTGTCGACCAGCGTCGATCCCAAGCTGCTGGCCCGCGTCAAGGCCGCCGACCTGCTGCTGGTGGTCGGCGCCCGGCTCGGCGAGATGACGACGCGGGGCTACACCACCATAAACCAGCCAGTACCCGAGCAGACCCTGATCCACGTCTATCCGCAAGCCGAGGAGCTCGGCCACGTCTACCAGCCCGATCTCGCCATCGTCGCCGGCATGGCCGAGTTTGCCGACGCAGGCCGTGCCATGGCAGCGGTCGATGGCGCCCGCTGGCGCGACTGGGCCGAGGCCGCCCACGCCGACCACGAGGCCAATCGCCAGCCCGATACGCTGCCCGGCGAGGTCGACATGGCGGCCATCATGGCGCACTTAAGCGAAGTCATGCCCGAGGACACGGTGATCACCATCGATGCCGGCAATTTCTCCGGCTGGCCGCAGCGCTTCTGGCGCTTTCGCCGGCACGCCAGCGAGCTGGCGCCGACACTGGGCTGCATGGGCTACAGCGTGCCGGCCGCCGTCTCGGCAGCCATATGCGCGCCGGAGCGCGCGGTGATCGCTTTCGTCGGCGACGGCGGCTTCCTGATGAACGGCCAGGAGCTGGCCACCGCCGTGCAGCACAAGGCGCGGCCCATCATCATGCTCGTCAACAACGGCATCTACGGCACCATCCGCATGCACCAGGAGCGCGACTATCCGGACCGCCCCATCGCCACCGATCTGAGCAATCCCGATTTCGCGGCGCTGGCCCGCGCCTACGGCGCCCATGGCGAGGTGGTGGAGCGCACGGCCGACTTCGCCCCGGCGCTGGCCCGCGCGCGTGCGTCCGGCACGGCGGCGATCCTGGAGATCCGCCTGGAACCGGAGGTCATCACCACCCGCGCCACCTTGTCCTCGATTCGCGACGCCGCCCGCCGACGCGCTAACGAATAGCACTGGCCCGAGATGATACAACCGCTCCCACGCCGCCGCGACTACGGCCCTCGCGGCTGCCTGCTGACCCTGGCCGCGATGGCGGCGATCGTGCTGGCGCTGGAATTCGCCATCGGCTGGTCGGACCGGCTCGGCCCGGGTGTCGAGCGCATTCAGGCGGTCTCCAACGAGAGGGTTCGCCGCCAGCTCGTCGATGAAGGTATCGCGGTGGTGACCGTGCGCGGCATTCACCCGCGGCGCACCCGCTTCACCCTCTTTACCGAGCGTTGGGCGGTCGAAGGCGAGGTTATTCTGGCGGACGAGGCGGCCACGCGCGTGCCCTACCGTGCGCTGCTGCACATGACCTGCAGCGACGCCTATGACAGGCGCTGCTGGAGCCTCGAACAGCTCACCTACGGCAGCCACATCATGCGCCTCGAAGGCGAGGCCGGATCCGTTATCGACTGACAACTGCTGAGGAACCAACAGGAATGTCTCTGACCGACTATCGGACGGCTGTCGTCACCGGTGCCTCGAGCGGCATCGGTGAAGGCCTGGTGCGCGCCTTGCGCGCCCACGATATCGAAGTGACGGCCGTGGCCCGCCGCGCCGACGCCTTGGCCGCGCTGGCCGAGGAGACCGGCTGCCGGCCCCTGCCCCTCGACTTGCGCGACAGCAAGGCGCTGCACGCCGCGCTGGCGCCGCTGCAGGCCGATATCCTGGTCAACAATGCCGGGGTGGGGCGCGGCATGGAGGGCATGCTGGAGACCGCTCCCGACGACATCGACGAGATCACCGAGATCAACCTGACGGCGGTGCTGCACTGCTTCCGCGCCCTGGTGCCGGGCATGGTCGAGCGCGGCCGCGGCCACGTCGTCAATATCGGCTCGGTGGCCGGGCTCTATCCCCTGCGCGCGCCGCTTTACGGCGCCACCAAGGGCGGCGTGCATCTGCTGTCGCAGAACATGCGCGTCGAGCTCGTCGGCACGGGTGTGCGGGTGACCGAGATCTGCCCCGGCCGTGTCCTCACGCCGTTCTTCGAGACCAACTGGCGGGACCCGGACAAGGCGCGCTCGTTCTTCGAAGGCCACGAGCTGCTCGAGATCAAGGACATCGTCGATGCCGCATTTTATGCCCTCGACACGCCCGCCCACGTCAATGTCGCGACCATAGAGATCATGCCCGTCGAGCAAGCCGTCGGCGGGCTGACCATCCGCAGGCGCGATGAAGCCAGAGCCTGATCAGACGCCGGTCTCGTCGTAACGGCGCACGACGGGAGGTCCGGCCAGCATGCCGACGAGCGTGTCGACGACGCCGGTCTCCGTGCGCCAGCCCATATACTTGCCGTGGTCGTCGGCGGTCTGCCAGCGCTCGACCACGACGATCTCGTCCGGCGTCTCCATGTTGCGCAGGGTCTCGATGCCGATGCAGCCGGCATAGGCCCGCGTATCGGCCAGGATGCTGCCGAAAAAGGCCAACAGCTCGTCGCCGCCGCCAGGCTTCGCCGTGGTCTCGAGTATCACCGTAACCGCCATGTCTTTTCTCCCTGGAATCTCCGCGCCGTTGATTCGGCGTCGGCGCGGACCATAGCAACCCGTCAGGGTGCGCGTAAGCCCGCAACTGCGCTCCCTGGCGAAATCGTGATGGGCGCCTATACTGCGCGCCACGCCACCACAGGAGCTTGCCATGAAGATCACCAGCGTCGAGGCCATACCGCTACGCTACCCCTTCCGCCATGGCGGCCCGCCCACGGGCTGGGGGGGCGAGGCCTGGACCGAGCTGAGAACCCTGCTGGTCAAGGTCGAGACCGACGACGGCATCACAGGCTGGGGCGAGGCCTTCGGCTATAACGCCATCCCCGTCACCAAGGCGGCGCTGGAAAGCCTGGTGATACCCAACGTCATCGGCCGCGACCCCTTGCGCATCTCCGAGCTGATGCGCGAGCTGCAACTGTCGCTGCATCTGTTCGGGCGCTATGGCATTGCCATCTTCGCCATGTCGGGCCTCGACATCGCGCTTTGGGACATCGCCGGCAAGGCCGCGGGCGTGCCCCTGCACCGCATGATCGGCGGGCTCTCGCGCGACACGGTGCCGACCTATGCCAGCCTACTCAAATACCAGGACACCGGCATCGTCTCCGACCTTTGCTCGGAAGCGCTCGACAAGGGCTACCGCCTCATCAAGCTGCACGAAAGCACCGTGCCCGAGGTCGCCGCGGCGCGCCAGACCGTCGGCGAGGAGATTCCCATCATGCTCGACGTCAACTGCGTCTGGAGCCCCAAGGAGGGCCGGCAGATGGCCGAGGCGCTGTTCGAATACGACCTGCATTGGCTCGAGGAGCCGATCTGGCCGCCGGAGAACTTCGACGGCCTCGCGGCCTTGCGCGCCGAAAGCGGCACCCGCATCGCGGCCGGCGAGAACGCCTGCACCGCCTGGCAGTTCCAGGCCATGTTCGAGGCCCAGGCCGTCGATTTCGCCCAGCCCAGCGTCACCAAGGTCGGCGGCATCACGGAGTTCCTCAAGGTGGCGACGCTCGCCGAGACCGCCAACGTCTCGGTCGCCCCCCACTCGCCCTATTTCGGCCCCGGCTTCCTCGCCACCCTGCAACTGCTCTCGACCCTGCCCGCCATCGAGGCCATCGAGCGCTTCTACGTCGAGCTCGACGAGGACCTCTATGACGGCGCGCTGGCGCCGGTCGACGGCAACATCACGGTGCCCAGCGGCCCCGGCCTCGGGTTAGAGCCGGATGCGGGCTTTATTGCGAAGTATCGGGAGTAGCGACGCAGGGCGCGACTTAAGCGCGCACGAGTGATCCGAATACCGCATTTATTGTAGAGAATAAACGCGATACGTGTAAGTATTGCGATTATGGCAAATTCATCACGCACGCTGTTTGGCGATGCCCTCCTCTTGGATGTCTTCGAGAGCGGCGAAAAGGCGCGCCTTCTTCCGGTTGCCAAAGACAGTCAGCTGGAGGATCGCGCCACCTCGATTCTTCTGGCCGGAATGGCCGCCGTGCCGCGTTTTGCCGGCGCACTCCTATCTGGCGTCGGCCCACGGGTAAGCAGCCGCAGCCGCTTGTCGTGTTTCACGCAAGTCGTGCTCAAGGCTCGTCCCGATACCGTGAAGCTGCGACCTGACGGATTCATCGAGGTGGCAACTGGCCCACGCCGATGGCGCGCACTGGTCGAGGGAAAGATCCAGCGGGCCGAACACGAAGAGGCGCAAATCCGAGACTACATGCAGCTCGCCAAGCTCAACCGTCTCGATGCCTTGATAACGGTTTCCAACCAGTTCGCCAGCTTGCCAACCCACCACCCAACAAGTTTTTCACGCCCGCTTCCACGCGGCGTTGAGCTTTTTCATTGGTCCTGGATGTATGTGGTCACGACGGCGACACTCCTCTTGATTGAAGATGACTCCGCATCCAGCGAACAAGGGCTGCTGCTATCGGAACTGGTACGGTACTTCAGCCACCCTGCCTCCGGTGTGCAGGGCTTCGACCGCATGAACGCGGAGTGGAAGGATGTCGTGTCAAAGGTCCAAACGGGCGCCGCGCTTGCTCGTGGCAGTGAAGAGGTCATGAATACTGTCGCGTCCTGGCATCAGGAAACCCGTGACCTCTGCCTCATCCTGACGCGTGCCCTGGGTGCACGAGTCCGCCTAAAATTGTCACGGGATCATGAGAAGAGCGCTGCCGCCCGATTGCAGAGCGACTGCACCTCGCTGATCGAGGGACACTGCCTCATGGTGGAAGTTGAAATTCAGGACGCGGCGGCACCATTGACGATTGTGGCCGACTTGCAGCGCAGAGCCTTAATTTGCTCCATGCGAATACAGGCGCCAAAGGACAAGAAGAAAGCAACCGCTCGAGTTAACTGGTTGCTTCGGCAATTGAAAGACTCGAATGCCGATGGCATATTGATCAATGCCTGCTGGCCAAGGCGCAGCGCAAAAACGCAAGTTTCCTTGGAGGACCTCAAAGAGGATCCGAAGCGCATTGAGCAAGGAATGTCCGGTCTCGCGCCAACGGCTTTCGAGATCGTGATGATACGCGACCAATCCAATCGCTTTTCTGGTCGGAAGACCTTCGTCGAGACTCTGGAAGCCATGGTTCCGGATTTCTACAGGCGCGTTGGCCAGAGACTGCGCGCATGGGTGCCACCGCCACCCCGCCTCGACCCGCCAACGCTCGGCAGCCAGCCGCCCGACTTGCCCGAGGCAAGCCAACAGGATTCGACGGCGGAGTCGGGAACATCCGATCAAGACCGTGTCATTCTCTTGGGACCGCCCGAAGCCACCGAGTAGTTGTACGGCCCGGCTCATGCACGGCTGGGGTCCACGGCTGGGGTCAGGTCTATCGTTTTGACGATACGTAGTGTACGAAAGATAGTCAAAAAGAAAGACCTGACCCTATTTTCGCGCGAAGTATCGGGAGTAGCTGGCAACAGTGCCGCTGACCTGCTGATGGCTCGCGGAGGCGCGGAGACGCGGAGGGGCCGCGCCCTTTGGCACAGGCTGTCGGCCCATGGGCGCTGTCGGTGATGCCACGCCCATACCCTCCGCGACCTCCGCGTGCCACTAAGATATCGCGGGCTACATTGTTTTGTAAAGCGCTGCGCGCTTGCCAAGCCTCCCGCTCTCTCGCTCCCGCATCAAGACATCAAGACTTCAAGAGGGCATGCGGGAGAGAGGGGAGAGAGGCTTGGTTTCCGCGCAGCGGAAGATTGCGCGACTATGGGAACACGAGACTCCCAAAGCCATCGAGCAGCCAAGCGGCCGGGGTCAGGTCTTTCATTTTAGCGGTCGGGGTCAGGTCTTTCGTTTTAGCGTTCCGTTGAGGAACGATCGTCCGGAATTATCCATCGGCGCCAAAATGAAAGACCTGACCCCTTTTCTTCGGCGCCAAAATGAAAGACCTGACCCCTTTTCTTCGACCCCTTTTCTTCGGTTTTCATGACCAGGAATCCCGGGCTCAGAACCTCCGCGTCTCCGCGTCTCCGCGTGCAAATTCGGCCTGTCGCACCGCCGCTCGGCCTTGGAGGGCTCCGCGGAAGGCGGCAGAGTCAGGCCTTTGCCGCCAAAAGCCCGAGAAACTTCTCCGCATCGCTGAGCTGCGCCCGCAAGCTGGCCAGGCGCTCCTCCGCTTCGGCGTCCTGGCCCCATTTTTCGGCCTGATAGCTCTCGTCGAGCTGGCTGGCCGCGGCGACCGCCGCGGCGTCGAGCTGGCCCGTGGCGAGCGCCAGGGCGAGGATCAGCGAGCCCGAGGCGGTGGTGGCGGCGTGCAGGCCGGCGAGGGCGAAGGCGTCGTATGCGGCCACGGCGGCGCGCAGGGCTGCCAACGATTGCGGGTTCTGGGTCACGGGCAGGACGCCGCCGGTCACCACCAGCGGGGCATCGTAGCGGCGCGCGGCCCAGTCGAGCAGGGGCTGCCAGGTCTCGGCCTGGCGCCGCACCAGGGCTTGCGGGTGCTCGGCGCGGTAACACAGCAGATCGCTGGCGCCGTAAGCGGAAATCTCGTCGATCACCGCCTCGCGATTGCCCTCGACGCGGTCGCGCGCCGTGCTGGCGAGGCGCGTCAGCGGCATGGTCGCGGGCTCCATCGCCTCCCCTTGCGCGTTCCATTCGCCGGCCACGGCCGCCGCCAAGGCGCGCGTGGGCAGGACCAGGGGCGGGCGCAGGGGCCTGCCGTCCAGCGTAATGGCCCAGCCGCCCTCGACGTCGGCGACCGCGGCCTTCTCGTAGACGCGCTTCACAGCAATTCCGCGACCAGGCCGGCAAGGCCGTCGAAGGCGTCGAGCACGGCAACGGCGCCGGCGGCGTGCAGGTCGGCCGCCTCGTGATAGCCCCAGGCAACGCCGATGGCGGCGACGCCGGCGGCGCGCGCCATGGTCATGTCGAAGGTGGTGTCGCCGACCATCACCGTGCTCTCCGGCACGGCACCGGCGGCGAACATGGCCTGCTCGACCATCGCCGGATGGGGCTTGCTGGGGGCGTCGTCGGCGGTCTGCAGCACCGCGAAACGATCGCGCAGGCCGAAGCGCTCGAGGGTCGAATCCAACCCGCGGCGCGACTTTCCCGTGGCGACGCCGAGCACGTGGCCGTCGGCTGCCAGGCTATCGATCGCCGCCAGAGCGCCTTCGAACAGCTCGCCCTGGGGCTCGCCGGCAAGGCGCCGGGCGAGATGAGCGTCCTTGTAGGCCTCGGCCAAACGATGATGCTCGGGAGCCTCCGCCCGCGGCAACAATTCCGCCATTGCCGCCGGCAACGAGAGGCCGACGATGCGGCGCACGGCAGCATGCTCGGGCGGGCCCAGGCCACAGGCGGCGAAAGCGTCCGCCATGGCGGCGACGATGGCGGCCTGGCTGTCGACCAGGGTGCCGTCGCAGTCGAGCAGGACCAGGCGCGCGAGCTCGCTCACGCCGCGGCCTCGTCGAAGCCGAGCGCCGCGAAGACCTCCGTCATATGGGCCGGCAAGGGCGCCGTGAAACGCAGATTGCCGCCGTCACGGGGCAGCGCCAGCTCGCGCGCGTGCAGATACAGATGCTTGCGGCGGGCACCGCCATATTTGCGGTCGCCGAGGATGGGGTGGCCGATCAGCGCGCAATGGGCGCGCAGCTGATGGGTGCGCCCGGTGAGCGGCGACAGCGCCAGCCAGGCCGTCTCCTCGGCCGCGGCAATGGTGCGATAGCGCGTGATCGCTGGGCGCCCGGCCGCGTCTTCGCCGACGCGCTCGGCACCCTTGGTGAGCGGCCGGTCGATCTCGCCGGCCGCCGGGCGTGGTATGCCGGCCACCAGCGCCCAATAGGTCTTCTCCACCGCGCCCTCGCGAAACAGTTGCGTGAGATCACGCGCGGCACGGCGATGACGCGCCAGCAACAGCACGCCGCTGGTCTCCTTGTCGAGGCGATGCACCAGGCGCGGCGGCTCGTCGGCCTCGAAGCGCAGGGCCTCCGACAGCGCATCGAGATGGCGGTGCTGGCCGCTGCCGCCCTGCACGGCGAGCCCGGCCGGCTTGTCGAGGGCCAGCAGGTCGTCGTCGCGGTAGAGCACGCGGGCGCGCAAGTCCTCGCGCGTCGCCTTGTCGACCGGCGGCGCCTCGCGCGTAACCGGCGCGGCATCGCCCACAGGCGGCACCCGCACCGTTTGTCCGGCAAGCAAACGCATGTTCGCCTTGGCGCGGTGCCCGTCGACGCGCACCTGGCCGGTGCGCAGCAGCTTTTGCAGCCGGCCGTGGCTGACGCTCGGATAATAGCGTGCGAACCAGCGGTCGAGGCGCACGGAATCGTCGTCGCCCGCGACCTCGACGGTGGTCACGCCGCTCATCCGACCAACCCGCGCACCAGGGCCATGCCGAGCACCAGCCCGGCGATCGAGAGCACGACGGAGGCGACGATATAGCCCATGGCGGCGAAATTCGCGCCGCGCCCGACCAGCACCACGACATCGAGCGAGAAGGTCGAGAAGGTCGTGAAAGAGCCGAGCAGGCCGACCACCAGCATGGCCCGCAGCTCGGGGCTCGGCGACCACACCAGGGCGCCAAGCTCGACCAGCGCGCCCATGGCGAGCGAGCCGAGCACGTTCACCACCAGGGTGCCGACGGGAAAGCCGTGCCCCAGCCAATGGCCGAGACCGCTCATCACCAGATAGCGCCCGACCGCGCCGATGGCGCCACCGGCGGCCACGGCCAAGACCATGTTCATGCCCCGCCCTCTCCCTCGCCGGCCCGGCGCTGGCGCAGCTCGGCCCAATAGGCGAGGCGCTTGGCTATCTCGCGCTCGAAGCCGCGCTCGACGGGACGGTAGAGCTGCCGGCGCGCCATGTCGTCGGGGAAATAGCTTTGCCCGGAGAAGCCTTCCTCGGCATCGTGATCGTAGGCATAGCCGGCGCCGTAGCCGAGGTCCTTCATGAGGCTGGTGGGGGCGTTGAGGATATGCTTCGGCGGCATCAGCGAGCCGAATTCCTTGGCCGCCCGCGCGGCCGCGCTCATGGCGCGATAGGCGGCGTTCGACTTCGGCGCGGTGGCCAGATAGATCACGGCCTGGGCGATCGCCAGCTCGCCCTCCGGCGAGCCGACGAAATGATAGGCATCCTTGGCCGCCAGAGCCTGCAGCAGGGCCTGGGGGTCGGCGAGGCCGATATCCTCGGAGGCGAAGCGCACCAGGCGGCGGCTGATGTAGAGCGGGTCCTCGCCGCCCGCCAGCATGCGCGCCAGCCAATAGAGCGCCGCATCCACGTCGGAGCCGCGCAGGCTCTTGTGCAGGGCGCTGATGAGGTTGAAGTGGCCCTCCTGGGCCTTGTCGTAGACCGGCGCGCGCTGCTGCACCACGCGGCTCAGGGCGGCGGCATCGAGCGGCGCCTCGGGCTGCACCTGGGAGACCGCCTCGACCATATTGAGGAGCGCCCGACCGTCGCCGTCGGCCATGGCCAGCAGCGCCGTGCGCGCATCCGCCGCCAGCGGCAAAGGCGCACCGAGCACGGCCTCGGCGCGCGCCAGCATGGCAGCCAGCGCGGCCTGGTCGAGGCGGTTGAGCACCAGCACCTGGCAGCGCGACAGCAGCGCCGCATTGAGCTCGAACGACGGGTTTTCCGTCGTCGCCCCCACCAGCACCACGATGCCGGCTTCGACGGTGGGCAGAAAGGCGTCCTGCTGGGCGCGGTTGAAACGGTGCACCTCGTCGACGAAAAGCAGGGTGCCGCGGCCGTCGCCGTGGCGGGCTTCGGCGCGGGCGAAGACCTTGCGCAGATCGGCGACGCCAGAGAACACCGCCGACAGGGGCTCGAATTCGAGGTCGCAGGCGTCCGCCAGCAGATTGGCGATGGTGGTCTTGCCGCAGCCGGGCGGGCCCCAGAGGATGATCGAGGCCAGCCGCCTGGCCGCCACCATGCGCGCCAACGGCGCCTCGGGCGCCAGCAGGTGGTCCTGGCCCAGCACCTCGTCAAGGCTTTGCGGACGCAGGCGGTCGGCGAGCGGCCGCGGCGCCGCCTCCTCCAATCCCGCCGCCTCGAACAGGTTGGCCATCAGCCCGCCACGGTGACCCGCAGCACGTCGCCGTTGCGGCGGATGGCGAGGGTCCATTCGGAGCGCCGCCGCTCGAGCACGTCGGCCAGGGTCTCGGTGAGGTCGATATCGACGCCGGCCACGGACAGCACCACGTCGCCGACCCTGAGGCCGATGCGCGCCGCCGGGCCGCGCTCGACCTTGAGCACCAGCACGCCGGTGGCATCGCGCGCCAGGCCAAGCTCGTCGGCCAGCGCCGGCGACAGGTTGGCGACCGTGGCGCCGGCCAGCGGGTGGCGGCCGGCCAGGCGGCGCACGTCGGCCAGGGGATCCTGCGGCGGGCGTATCAGCGCCACCATGACATCGCGGCGGCCCGCGCCGTCGAGCAGGCTGAAGACGGCCTCGTCGTCGATGCCGCGGGTGCGCAGGCGGAAATCGAAGCCGTCGCGGTCGAAGATGTCGTGGCCGTCGACCGCCGCCAGCACATCGCCGACACGCAGGCCCGCGGCCTTGGCGGGCCCCGAGGGGTGCAGGCCCTTGACCAGCACGCCGACGGGGCGGTCGAGACCCAGCGAGCGGGCGATATCGGCCGTCACCGGCTGCAGCGATACGCCGACCCAGGGCCGCACCGCGCGCCCGCCCGCGACCATCTCGGCCACCACCACGCGCACCAGGTTGGCGGGGATGGCGAAGCCGATGCCGATGGAGCCGCCGCCACGCGAGACAATGGCGGTGTTGATGCCGATCAGGCGGGCGTCGAGGGTGACCAGGGCGCCGCCGGAATTGCCCGGATTGATGGCGGCATCGGTCTGGATGAAGGCACCGCCGCTGAGGCCCGCCGTGCCGGTGCGCGCTTGCGCCGAGACGATGCCGCTGGTCACGGTCTGGCCGACGCCGAAGGGATTGCCGACGGCAAGCACGATGTCGCCGACCTCGAGCCGGTCCGAATCGCCGAGCTCGAGATAGGGCAAGGGCGTGTCGCCGGCATCGATGCGCAGCAC
>CAZVDW010000255.1:0-3385 GCA_964625645.1 uncultured Rhodospirillaceae bacterium | reverse complement strand
CCGGCGGCAACAGAAAGGCCTGCGTGCGATCGTAGGGAATGAAGTTTGCCATGCCACGAGTATAAACTAAGCTCAGCCTAAATCCGACAGACTGCTAGGAGAGAAAGGCATGATCCCATGAGCACACTCAGGGTCGGCATTGCCACATACGAGGAAATGAAGGCGCGCACCATGGCGATCGCCCGTGGCGAGCACACGCCGAAGCGCGGCGAGCCCAAGGTCTGGTTTGCTTCCCTGCAAAGTGCCGCGCGGGTGCTTTCGCCCGGCAATTGCCTGCTGCTGGGGCTGATCGCCGCGCGGCGTCCGGACTCGATTGCCGAGCTGGCCAGGCTGTCAGGGCGCGAGGCCAACAATCTGTCCCGCACCCTGAAGACCATGGCGCGCCTTGGCCTGGTGACGATGGTAGACAAGCAAGGCGGCCGCAAGGCGCCGCGCTTTGCCTATGACGATATCGTGCTGGATATCCCCATTCCGGTTGCCGAGGCGGCGGAATAGAGCCAAACCGATCATCACGCCGCCGCCGAGGTTCGCCGCGCGCTGCGATATCCCGTTACAGAACGGGAAGGCTATTTCTTTTTGGTCACGGAAGATGAAAACAATGCCGCCGCCATGGCGGGAATCGCGATCGAGTTTATATCGATCAAGAAGACCAGCCATAACCAGTGGCTGAACGATATCGGACTGATCGCGACTCCGCCGATGAAGGCAAGGGGACCGATGAGCGGGATCAAGGAATAGCCGCCATCCCCAGCCCTTTTCTTGAAAACGGCCACATAGGTCGAAAAAATGATGAATGCACCCAATAGTGCGAACGACCCACCGACTATGTATCTAGCGATATCCACGTGTCAGGATCCCAGCCATCCGATCGCTGTCATATGCGACCATGCCCCGCGGTGACTTTCCGGTCAATGTCTCGCTATAGTGTCCTATCGGACACCTTGAGATGTCGCGCTTACAGCATTCGACGAACCCTGGACGGCTGTTGAAACCCGGATGAGCAACCCGAACTCCGACCGCATAGCCGGCTCGCTGCTTGGCCTCGCTATCGGTGACGCTTTCGGCGCACCGTACGAGGGCGGGCCTCTGGAGCGCGGGGTCTGGGCGCTGATCGGCAGACGGGGGGCCAAGCGGCGCTGGTCGGACGACACCCAGATGACCATCGATGTCGTGCAATCCCTGCTCGCGATCGGCCGTGTCGACCAGGACGATCTGGCCCGCCGCTTCGCCCGCTCCTATCGCTGGTCGCGGGGCTATGGTCCCGGGGCGGCGAAGCTGTTGCGGCGAATACGGCGCGGCCAGGACTGGCAGGCGGCCAACCGGTCGGTATTCCCGGACGGCTCGCTCGGCAATGGCGGCGCCATGCGGGCACCGGCCATGGGGCTGTATCTTGCCAGTGCCGGTGACCAGGAAATCAGCGCGGCGGCGCGCGCCTCGGCAGAGATTACCCACGCCCACCCGCAAGGCTGCGAAGGCGCAGTATTGATTGCCTTGGCAACCGCGTACGCCTGCCGCGACGTGCCGTCCGGCGACATCTTCGTACGCTTGTGCGAGACCGCTCAACACGCCGATTTTCTCAGCAAGCTTCAGCGCGCGCGAACATGGCTCCAGGCCGACCAATCCGTCTCCCCACGCAGGGTCGCCGCCGAGCTGGGGAATGGCGTCACCGCCGTCGACTCCTGCATCACGGCCGTCTTCGTGGCGCTGCGCTTCCGCGAGCAGCCTTTCGACGACCTGCTGGCCTTCGTCATCGCGCTGCGCGGCGATGTCGATACCATCGCCGCCATGGCCGGCGCCATCTGGGGCGCCGCGCGCGGTCTCGCCGCTCTGCCGCCGGCACGCCTGGCGCGACTCGAGCAATGCGATCGCCTGCTGAAGCTGGCGCAATCGCTGGCGCATGGCGCCAGGCGTTAAGGCCGCTGCGGCCCGCGCGCTCGGTCTTTGCCTGCCCCGCCCATCCTGTATAATCCCTGCGCAATATGTCCGATCCCTTCGACCTCAGCGATGTGGCGCCCGCTCCGCCTTTGGCGCCGCCAGCCGCTCCGGCCTATCTCGACAGCCTCAACGACGCGCAGCGCGCCGCCGTCGAGGCGACGGACGGGCCTGTGCTGGTGCTGGCCGGCGCCGGCACGGGCAAGACGCGGGTGCTGACCACGCGCCTCGCGCATATCCTCAGGTCCGGCCTCGCCCATCCCGGCGAGACGCTCACCGTCACCTTCACCAACAAGGCGGCGCGCGAGATGAAGGATCGCGTCGAGGGCCTGCTCGGGCGCTCGGTCGAGGGCTGGCACCTCGGCACCTTCCACGCCATGGCCGCGCGCATGCTGCGCCGCCATGCCGAGCTGGTGGGGCTCGAATCGAGCTTCACCATCATCGACACCGACGACCAGCTGCGCCTGATCAAGCAGGTCCTGGCGGCCAACGACCTCGACGACAAGAAGTGGCCGGCGCGCTCGCTGGCCGCCATCATCGGCCGCTGGAAGGACCGCGGCCTGGTGCCCGACGCGGTCTCGGGCGACGAGGCCGGCGAGTTCGCCAACGGCCGCGCGGTCGAGCTCTACCGCCAGTACCAGAGGCGCCTCGCGGAGCTCAATGCCGCCGATTTCGGCGACCTGCTGCTGCTCAATCTGACCATGTTCGCGCGCGATGCCAGCGTGCTCACGGGCTATCAGCGGCGCTTCCGCTACATTCTGGTGGACGAGTACCAGGACACCAACGTGGCGCAATATCTCTGGCTGAGATTGCTCGCGCAAGGCCACCGCAACATCTGCTGCGTCGGCGACGACGACCAGTCGATCTATGCCTGGCGCGGGGCGGAAGTGGGCAACATCCTGCGCTTCGAGAAGGATTTTCCCGGCGCCCGCATCGTGCGCCTGGAAAGCAATTACCGCTCCACCGGGCATATCCTCGGCGCCGCCTCGGGGCTGATCGCCCACAACGAAGGCCGCCTCGGCAAGACCCTGCACCCGGCCGGCGATGCGCTTGGCGACAAGGTGCGCGTGCTCGGCACCTGGGACGGCGACGACGAGGCGCGCACGGTCTCGGAAGCCATCGAGGCCCTGCAGCGCGACGGCCACGCCTTGCGCGAGACGGCGATCCTGGTGCGCGCGGGCTTCCAGACCCGCGCCTTCGAGGAGCGCTTTTTGCAGATCGGCCTGCCCTACCGCGTCATCGGCGGCCTGCGCTTCTACGAGCGTTTGGAGATTCGCGACGCCATTGCCTACTTGCGGGCCCTGGCCCAGCCCGCCGACGACCTCGCCTTCGAGCGCATCGTCAACAAGCCCAAGCGCGGTATCGGCGACGCCAGCCTGCGCACGGTCAATTTGCACGCCCGCGCCCGCGGCTTGCCGCTACAGGCGGCGGCGCGCGAATTGATCGAGACCGA
>CAZVDW010000254.1:0-2430 GCA_964625645.1 uncultured Rhodospirillaceae bacterium | reverse complement strand
GAATGCTCCTGCAGGTTATGGCCCTCGCCGGGAATGTAGCTGGTGACCTCGAAGCTGTTGGTCAGGCGCACGCGCGCCACCTTGCGCAAGGCCGAGTTCGGCTTCTTCGGCGTCGTCGTATAGACGCGCGTGCAGACGCCGCGCTTCTGCGGACAGGCTTCCAGCGCCGGTACCTTGTTGCGCTCCACTTGACGCTGCCGGCCCTTACGAACCAGCTGATTGATCGTCGGCATAGACTTTGTCCTCTCGCCTACCGTCCGCAGATTGCCAAGGCACATCCACGCCCGCGCTAACGGCCGGCCGCCCTTGGCATAGCGACCAGCTTGCAAGCCTAAAACCGCCAAGACGCGCACGGCTCACCGCTTGAAAAGCGATAATCGCGGCGACTGCCCCGACGGTTGGTTATGTTCCACGTTGCGGTGACCGTTGCGGTCACCTGTCGGGGGCAGCGTCTAGGCAGGACACCTACCACCTGCCCCCCGAATGAGGCGCGCATACTATGGACGGCCCCGGTGGCCGTCAAGCGCAAATCGTCGCCCGCAAATCCCCGGTTTTATGGGACTTTCCGAACCTTTCCGAACGGCAGGAAGGGGGCCGTCAGGCGGCCCCCGACTCCTCCGTCTCAAGCAGCGCCTGGGCGGCGTCGGCCGCGGCCGCCGCCTCCGCCTGCCGGGCCTCGACGATCTCGCGATCCCGCGTGCCGGCGACCCGCTTCATGATGTTCATGAAGCGGCCCGTGCCAGCCGGGATCAAGCGCCCGACGATGACGTTCTCCTTGAGACCGTTGAGGTGATCCGAGCGCCCGGTAACCGCGGCTTCGGTGAGCACACGGGTGGTTTCCTGGAACGACGCCGCCGAGATGAACGAATTGGTCTGCAGGCTGGCCTTGGTAATGCCCTGCAGCACCGGGATGGAGGTCGCGATTCGCCGGCCCTCGGCCTCGGCCTTGCGGTTGACTTCGCGGAACTCGACCTTGTCGACCTGCTCGCCGTTGAGGAACGTCGTCTCGCCGGGATCGTCGATCTCCATCTTCTGCAACATCTGACGTGAGATCACTTCGATGTGCTTGTCGTTGATCTTCACGCCCTGCAGGCGATAGACCTCCTGGATCTCGTTGATCAGATAGGACGCAAGCGCCGCCACGCCGAGCACCTTGAGGATATCGTGCGGCACCCGGCTGCCATCCATCAGAAGGTCGCCCTTGCGCACGAAATCGCCTTCCTGAACGGTGATCGGCTTGCCTTTCGGCACGAGATACTCGGTCGGCTCCGCGCCCTCTTCCTCGGGCACCACGACCAGGCGGCGCTTGGCCTTGTAGTCCTTGCCGAACTCCACCCGGCCGTCGGATTCGGCCATGATCGCGAAATCCTTCGGCTTGCGCGCCTCGAACAGCTCCGCCACCCGCGGCAGACCGCCGGTGATGTCGCGCGCCTTCGAGCCTTCGAGCGGGATACGCGCCAGGACGTCGCCGGCATGGACACTATCGTCCACTTCGACGCTGAGCACCGCGTTGATCGGCAGCTCGAACTGGGCCTCGCGGCCGTTCGACAGCGTTACCGGCTCGCCGTTCTCGTCGACCAACAGGACGCGCGGGCGCAAATCGGCGGTCTTGCCGGTCTGCTTCCACTCGATGACGCGGCGGCTGGCGATGCCCGTGGCCTCGTCAACCTCCTCACGCATGGTCACGCCCTCGACCAGGTCGAGATATTTCACCGTGCCCGACTTCTCGCTGACCACCGGGCGCATATGCGGATCCCACTCGGCAAGCTTGGTGCCGAGGCTGACCGCCTGGTCGTGATCGACCAGCAAACGGCTGCCGTAAGGCACCCGATGACGGGCCCGCTCGCGGCCCTGTTCGTCCCTCAGCACGAGCTCGCAATTGCGGCTCATGATCACGGGCGTGCCCGTCGAATCGTTCACCGCATTGCGGTTTTCGACAGACAAGGTGCCATCGATGTTGCTTTCGATGCTCGACTGCTGCGCGGTCTGGCTCACCGCACCGCCGATATGGAAGGTACGCATGGTAAGCTGGGTGCCGGGCTCGCCGATCGACTGGGCGGCAATGACGCCCACGGCTTCCCCGACGTTGACCATGGTGCCGCGCGCCAGATCGCGGCCGTAACACGTGGCACAAACCCCTTCCTCGGTCTCGCAGGTCAGCACCGAGCGGATCTTGATGTGCTCGACACCCGCCGTCTCGATGGCCTGTACCGCGACTTCGTCGATCAGGCCCGCCGCCGGCACCAGCACTTTCTCGCTGACCGGGTCGAGAATATCGATCGAAGCCGTGCGCCCGAGAATGCGGTCGGCCAGCGGCTCGATGACCTCGCCGCCATCGATTACGGCCGCGACGTCGAGGCCGGCGGTGGTGCCGCACTCCACCTCGGTGATGATCACGTCCTGGGCGACATCGACAAGACGGCGGGTCAG
>CAZVDW010000253.1:0-8513 GCA_964625645.1 uncultured Rhodospirillaceae bacterium | reverse complement strand
GGCGATATCGTGGTGCTGCAAACAGGACTTCACGCAGTGCAGGTGGCAGCCGTCGATGGCGACGATGGGACGCCCGGAGCGCGCTATTCTTACCAGGGACTTCACATTTCCCCCGACCCCGGCAATGCATGACATTTCCGCCTGGCCATCGCGATGCAGGCGCAACGCGATATCGTTGGCGACTTGCGCCAGGTTCGAGCACCCAGAGCACGCGTAGATCAGCGCTTTCGGCCTGTCCGGCTTGTCTTGAGCATGATGAATTGTCATCTTGACCTCCCCCTGACCGACATAATCCAGATCACTGGCGATGATAATGGAGACGGCTCCGTCTGGAAACCATGACGCACAAATCGGCTCCTACCAGGCCGGCAGACTGATTGAAAAATGAAAGATATGAGTTTCGCGTAGGTATTTGATTTTGCTGGTGAGCCCGCTCGGAATCGAACCGAGGACAACCTGATTAAAAGTCAGGTGCTCTGCCAACTGAGCTACGGGCTCGGGCGGGCGGACAATAGGCAGTGGGTGGAGCGTGGTCAACCGCTGGCGCGGATGGGGATGTTCGCGGTCGATCCTTAGGCGCGGCGGCCCCAGAGATACATGCCACCGAGGGTCATCCCGGAGACGATCAGGCCGGGGACGAGAAACATCGCGGCGGTGCCGCTCATGTTGAACATGGAGGTCATCGCGCCCAACGTGGAAAGTGCGCCGTTAACGCCACCGTGCAGGCTGCTGTCCTGCGTCAGCGTGAAAATCTGATGGCCGATCAGCGTGCAGGCGGCGACAGCGAGCAGAACCGCGCCGTGAAGCGCGAGGCGGGTGCCGGTCTCCTTCAGGTCCGCGATGGTCTTGCTGCTAAACATCTAACTTCCCCTGCCATGTATTTTCGCTTGCGTTGGGATAAAGGTAGGCGGCGGCGGCGGCTAAGACAGTGACGCCGGTCACGCCAGCGACCCGAATTGCGCCAAATGCGTGACAGGGATCACGAAAATAGCGCTACGATGGACCATGTCCGGGGAAAGACAGGGAGAGGAAGGATGCGCGTACCGTGTCTGGGGATGGTTCTTTTGCTGGCGGCCTGCGCCAGCGCAGAGGACGAGCGCTTGGCTCTCTGGCAGGAGCGCTGCGCCAAATACGGCTTCGAGGCGGGCACGGCCGACATGGCCGGCTGTGTCCAGACCGAGGAGCACGCCTATCGCACCGCCGGGCCGGAACAGCGCGAACGCCTGCTCGAGGACTAGAGCCTTATGTGGTTGGGTGGAACCGGTTTGATGGCCCAAGGTGGCTTTTCGGGTAGGAGCGGCGCGCCGGGCGATGTGGGGCATCGGCCAAGCGTCGCGACGCATCCGAAAAGCCTCCTTGGGCCACCGCAGGCCGGCCTCAACGGCCCCGTGGCGTCGTTGCGCGCCTTGCCCGATGGGCTCGCATCGCGCGGCGACGCGCGCCTAGCCAGGGCGACGCTGAGGCCGGTCAAACCGGTTCCACCCAACCACATAAGGCTCTAAAGCGTGCGGATCGCCACCTGGAACGTCAATTCCGTCAAGGCCCGCCTGCCCAACCTGCTGGCCTGGCTCGACGCGGCCGCGCCGGATGTGCTGCTGCTGCAAGAGACCAAGACGGTCGCGGACGGCTTTCCCAGGCTCGAAATCGAGGAACGCGGCTATGTTTGCGCGGTGGTCGGGCAGAAATCGTACAACGGCGTCGCCATTCTCTCGCGCTATCCGCTCGAGGATGTCGTCGAGCGCCTGCCTGGCGACGGGACGGACGAGCAGGCCCGCTATGTCGAAGCCTGGGTGGATGCCGGCGCCAATGGCGTCCGCATCGCCTCGCTCTACCTGCCCAACGGCAACCCGGTCGCGAGCGAGAAATATCCCTACAAGCTGGCCTGGATGGCACGCCTGCGCGATCGCGCCCGCGACCTGCTGGCGCCGGAAGAGCCGGTGGTGCTGGGCGGCGACTACAATGTCATCCCGGCGCCCGGCGATGTGCACGACCCGCTTGGTTGGGCGGAGGATGCCCTGTTCCGCCTGGAAACCCGCCAGGCTTTCCGCGAAATTCTCAACCTCGGCTATACCGAGGCCTTTCGCGCCCTGCACGCCGAGAGCGGGCGCTACAGCTTCTGGGACTACCAGCGCCGCGCCTTCGAGAGCGACCGCGGCCTGCGCATCGACCACCTGCTGCTGTCGCCCCAGGCCGCGGACAGGTTGCACGCTTGCGACATCGACATGGTGCCGCGCGGCAAGAGCAAGGCATCGGACCATACGCCGGTCTGGTGCGAACTGGAGGAAGCGACATGACCACATTGAGCGGTGGCTGCCTGTGCGGCGCAATTCGCTATCGGGTGGATGGCGATATTCTCTCGGTAACCCATTGCCATTGCCGCATGTGCCAGCGCGCCAGCGGCGCGCCGGTGGTGACCTGGGCCTCGGTGGCGCGCGAGGATTACGTGGCAACCGCGGGCGTGATGGCGCGCTACCAGTCGAGCGACACGGCGTGGCGCGGCTTCTGCACCTCGTGCGGCTCCCAACTCGCCTTCGAGTACGAGGCCTCGCCCGAGCGCCTTTATCTCAATGTCGGCGCCCTCGACGAGCCCGCCGCCGTGACGCCCGAGCGCAATATCTGGACCGCCTCGCGCCTGCCCTGGCAGCCGCTCGACGCAGCGCTGCCGCAGTATCCGGGTGATGCCGAAGACTGACGGCAAGGCCGTTGCTTACGCGCTGCTGGCTCTGACCGCGCTGTTCTGGTCCGGCAATGTCGTTGTCGGCCGCGCGGTGGCGGGTGAGATCCCGCCCTTCGCCCTGACCTTCTGGCGCTGGCTGCTGGCCCTGGCCATCCTGCTGCCTTTCGCACGCGCCGGCCTGCGCGGCAAGGGCGCTCTGATCCGCCGTCACTGGAAGATATTGGGCCTGTTCGGCCTGCTTGGGGTGATCGGCTTCAACGCCCTGGGCTACATCGCCTTTCATGGCACCAGCGCGCTCAATGCGGCGCTCATCAACACCCTGTTGCCGGTCATGGTGGTGGCGCTGGCCTGGGCGCTGTGGCGCGAGACCCTGAGCCGGCGGCAGGCCCTCGGCATCGCCATATCCCTGCTCGGCACCACGGCGATCCTGGCGCGTGGCGATATCGCCGTGCTTGGCGCCTTGGACGTCACGCGCGGCGATCTCTGGATGCTCGCGGCGGCGGGCAGCTATGCGCTATACACCGCGCTGCTGAGGCTGCGGCCGGCGGGACTCGACGAAATGGCCTTTCTGTTCGTCATCGGCGCCTTCGGCAGCCTGGCGCTGGTGCCCTTCGTGATCGCCGAGACGTTTCTTGTCGGTGCCATGCCGCTGACGCGCGAGAGCCTCGCTACGGTCGCCTATGTCGCCGTGTTCTCCTCGCTGCTGGGCTACATCTTCTGGAACCGCGGCATCGTCGTTGTCGGCGCCGACCGCGGTGCCATGTTCCTGCACCTGATGCCGGTCTTCACCGCTGCCCTCGGCATGATCTTTCTCGGCGAGGCGCCACGGCCCTATCACGGCCTCGGCATGGCGCTGATCTTCGCCGGCTTGCTACTCGTTACCCGGCATAGGCCGGGCCGAGAGGCAGCAGACGCAAGCCCGGGCACAGGCGCCGGTAGTCGAGCGCCAGGTGGTCGACCGGATTAGGCCCGGGGCTGGCGACGACGATGATCTCGCCGGCGATGGCTGTGAAATCGGCGCGGAAGTGCACCGAGCTCTTGAGCACCAGGGCGGCATGGTCGGCGGGCTCGATGCCGAGATGGCGGAACATGGCCTGATCCGCCGCCTGCATGCGCCGCGAGGACACCACGACCGTCAAGCCGCCGACGCGCAACGCCGCCATCGGTCCGAGCTGCATGTGCGAGCCGCCGAACATCGGCCCGGTGGCGGTAAAGCTGCCGTCGCCAAGAGCGCCGACCTCGGCCTCGATGGCCAGGGGCTGCTCCCCTTCCCAGGCGCTGCCGGCGCCAAGGCTGACGCGCAGCGTGTTGCCGATGCCCGCGGCATGGGCCTGCGCCGCCGTCTGCGGGTCGTAAAGCAGTCCCAGCACCACATCCTCGACCTCCGCGGCGAGCAGCGCGCGCACCATGCCGACGGTGTCGGAGGCGGCGCCCGCGCCCGCATTGTCCTGGGTATCGGCAATCACCAAGGGGCGACTTGCCGGCGCCTTGGCAAGGTCGGCCGCCTCTTGCGGCGTATAGATACGGCCGGCGAAATCGGGCTCGGCCGCCGCCACTTCCGCGGCCAGAATTTCCACCACCTCATCGGCAATGGCCTGGCTGTCGGCATAAGCCAGCACGGCCGGTCCACAGTCGGCAATGTCGGCGGGGGGAAAGCCGCTCGCCAGCGACAACGACCAGACGCCCTCGCCCGCCGCCAGGTCCTCGCGGCGCGCGGCCAGCCCACGCGCGGGCGCCATGTCGGTGCACTGCCAGACCAGCGGCATCAGATACTCGGCCTTGCGCAGGGCCTTGGCCGGACGCGCACCATCGGCCATGCGCGCCAGCACGGCATGGGCGCGCGCGCCGGTCTCGGCCATGTCGACATGCGGATAGGTGCGATAGGTGACCAGCGCGTCGCTCTCCGCCACCATGCGGGGGCCGATATTGGCGTGCAGGTCGAGGCTCGCCACCAAAGGCACCTTCGCGCCAATGGCCCGGCGCAAACGGCCCAGAAGCTCGCCCTCGCCGTCTTCCAGATGCTCCGTGACCATGGCGCCGTGCAGGTCGAGATAGACGGCGTCGACGGGTCCGGCCGCCGCCAGCAGATCGAGCAGCATGGCGGAAATCCGCTCGAACGCCTCTTCTTCGACATCGGCGGAGGGCACGGCCGAGCACCAAAGCAACGGCGCCACGCTGTCAGCGGCGGCACGGGCTGCCTCAAGAAAACCGGCTATCGCGAGATTCATGCCGGCAACGGCCTCGACCAACTCGTTACCCCGCGACAAGGCTGGCCAGCCATCCGCTGCCGCGAAATCGGCGAAGCTCGCGCCGCTTTGCGCAAAGGTATTGGTTTCGTGCAGGAAGCCGCCGACGGCAATACGCATGGGAGGCGCTATTCGACCACGGTCTTGAGCACCCAGCCCTGGCCAAGCGCCCGGCTCGGGTAAAGCCCGTTGAGCACCAGGAAACGCGCCAGCGCATAGGGGTCGGACGGCATGCGCGAGGCGATTTGCGCCGAGGTCTCGCCGCGCCGCACCCTGTGCAGGACCAGGCGGCGCGGCCGGATGGCGGCCGCCTCGGCGGCGCCGATGGCACGGAAGCTATAGGCGGTTTCGCGGAATAAGGGGTCGAATCGCGCGGTCACGGCCGGCGGCGTCAGGAAGACGAAACGGTAGATCATGGCCGAATCGAAGGCAATGGCGACCAGACGCGCATCGGCGGGCTGGCCGTTGAGGTCGAGGCGCACGACGGCGGTGGCTGCCTCGCGGTTGTCGACGTAGAAACGCTGCAGCTCGCGCACGGGCGTGCCCTCGGCCCAGACATCCTGCAGGTAGCCGGTCATCGGCCGGCCGTCTTTGCGCGAATCGGCATCGAAGACGAACATCGCGCCTTCCGGCCCACGGCCAGAAACCTGGGTCTGGCCATTGAGCAGGGAAAAGTCCCGCGGCGCCTCGAATCGGAAGCCCAGCGTCGCATGCAGGAACTGGCGCCCGCGCACCACGCCTTGCTCCGGGTCGTCGCCGAACAGCATGCCGTCGATCTTGTTGAGAAAGATCTCGCGCCCGACGATCGGCTGCGCCACGCGTCTGACATTCGCAGCCTGCACCGCCCGGCGCACCCGCTCGGCGGTGCGCGGGTGGGTGGCGAAAATATCGAACTGACCGCCGCCGCCACTGCGCCCGGCAATGCGTGCCTCGACCTCGCTATGGGCCCGCATCTTTGAGAGGAACGAGGCCATGGCGTCGGTATCGAAGCCGGCCCGGGCAAGGTAGCGCACTCCCAACATGTCGGCTTCGTATTCCTGATCGCGCGAGTAGCTCTGGATCGCCGCCAGGGCGCCGAGCTGGGCGACGCCGGCAAGCTCGGGGCTGTCGGTCAGAATCCCCAACAGGCCCAACCCGAGCTGGGCCATGATGCCGCTCGACATGCGCTGCGCCCCGTGGCGTGCCGCAACATGGCCGATCTCATGGGCGATGACCCCGGCAAGCTCCGCCTCGTCGCTGGCCAGGGCCAACAGACCGCGACTCACATAGACATAGCCGCCAGGCAAGGCGAAAGCGTTGACGATGGGGCTGTTGAGCACCGTAAAGGTGAAGCCGACGGCGGGCCGTTCCGAGGTCAGAACGAGGAATTGGCCGATGCTGTCCACGTAGGCCGCGACCTCGGGGTCGTCGTAGGCGCCACCGAACTCGGCCAGGATCTGATCGTGCTGCTCGGCGCCGATACGGGCCTCGTCGGCCTCGGAAACCAGATTCGGCAGGTAGTCGTCGGCAACCGGATGCCCAGCGGCCGTCAAGCAAAGGCTCAGGACGGCGAGAGCCCCAGCCGTCAGTCGTCGCATCGGCACCGCGCCAGCTCCATTCCGAATTGCCACCCCATTGGTTGCCCCCTTTCCACTCCGTACATGGTATCGCGCACCACCCGATTCCAGTTAGCGCCAACTCGGAGCCAGGCCGGGCAAAGTCCAGGCTCGACCCGATAGTTGCCAATTGGTCACACTGTGGCGCGAATTAGGCAAATCCTTGGGTTTGAAGCGAATTCCGCCTAATCGACCGGCCACGGCGCTTGTTCATCTCGAAACCTTTGGATTATGGTTGTGGCGCCCGAATTTGGAGAAATCGGGGTGTCGGCGTGTGCGAGTGAGCATGCGGCTCGGGTTATCTGCTGAGGTTGGGATTGGGTGAAGCCGATGAAGGTGCTTTTCCGTTTTGTGGTCGTTGGCGCAGCTCTCTCGTTGGGGGCGTGTTTCAATAACGATCACATCGACATAGCCAATATGAGTCCGGCCGGGACGCAGTTCCAGGCCGAGCTGCACCAGGGCTATTCGGAGCTCTCCAAGCTCGAATATGACGAGGGCGATTGGAGCGACGGCTTCACGTTCAGCACCAAGGCGCGCAAGGCCGCCGAAGGTGAAGAGGTGCCGCCGGAGCTGGTCTGGGACTGGGATGTGCCGGAAGAGACCGAAGACGAGCTCTACCAGGCACACGATACGCTGGGCTATTGGATGCGCATGGGCGCCGCCGAGCGCGTACCCGGTCTGATGGCGAACGCTCAGGTGGCCTTCGACTGCTGGATCCAGGAGCAGGAAGAGAATTATCAGTCAGATGACATCGCGCGCTGCCGCGACGATTTCTATACTGCGATCCAGGCCATAGAGAACACCATGACGTGGCAGGCCGACGTCGAGGAGCCCATGTTCATGCCGGCTCCGCCGGAGCCTGCCGCTGCCACCGCGGCGCCGCCAGAAGGCCGGCCGCGCTTCTACACGATCTTCTTCGATTGGGATATGGACGACATCACCCCGGTCGCCCAGCGGGTGGTGGACACCATCGCCGAAGATTGGCTGACCGAGCAATCGACGCTGAACCTGGTCGGTCATACCGACCGCTCCGGCAGCGACGATTACAACCAGAACCTCTCCGAGCAACGCGTGGACGCGGTAACGGAGAGCCTAGTGATCGAAGGCTTCGGCCCGGCCCGCATCTCGGGTTACGGCGTCGGCGAGACCGATCCCATCGTGCCGACCGCGGACGGTGAGCGTGAGCAGCGCAATCGCCGGGTGGTGGTCACCGTCGCGGAATAGGCGGCCCCAGCACGATCGGCAGTCATGGGCCCGGAAGGCGTGAAAAATACGCTTTTCCGGGCCCTTTCCGTTTCGGCCAACCACCCGGACCTGCGCGGCTTCTCGGCCCCGAAACGTGGACGGAACGCGAATCTGGGCTATTCTGTCGCCCTTGGTGGACGCGGGCAGGGCATACTTTGGCTGCCGCAATGAAATGAGCCAGGCTAAGGAGGGGAGCAAATGAGAGCCCGATGGGCGATTGGCGGCATGCTTGCCGCTGCCCTTCTCAGCATGACTGCCCCCCGCCCAGGCAGGCGACCAGCCGATTCTGCCTTTCGAGGAGTTCGTCGAGATCTCGATCGACCGCTCGAAGTTTCTGCGTTTCGATGATTCCGTCGGTCGGATCATCGAACCCCGGATCGAGCGCCTGTTGCGGTCCGGTGACATTCTCGGCGATCGCGTGCTCCTCAAGAATCAGGTTGCGGTCTATTTCCCGGATGGCTTCATCGTCTCCTCCAAGGCGGAATTTCATACCTACCGGCCGCTCGACGGTATGATGCCCTGGGAGGTCTATTATCGCGATCAGATCGAGCCCAATCCGCGCTACCAGCGCATCAATGAATTCGATCGCCTGCTCGGCGGCGCCTGCGCGGAGGTGCCCTACCTCAGAGGGCGGGGCCGGCAACAAGGCGACAGCTATGCCCGCATGCGCATCAATCGCCACGGGGTGCTTTCCCTGGTTCTGGATGCGCCGGGCCGTTACGACTATCTCACGCACGAGACCAGCAATTC
>CAZVDW010000252.1:0-1695 GCA_964625645.1 uncultured Rhodospirillaceae bacterium | reverse complement strand
ATACACCATCAACCCCGCCATCGCGCACGGCATCGCCGATCATGTGGGCTCCATCGAAGCCGGCAAGCTCGCCGACCTGGTGCTCTGGCATCCCGCCTTCTTCGGCGTCAAACCGGCCATGGTGATCAAGGGCGGCAGTATCGCGACGGCCCCCATGGGCGATCCCAATGCCTCGATCCCGACGCCGCAGCCGGTGCATTACCGGCCGATGTTCGCGAGTTACGGCGCGTCTTGTGTCGAAAGCGCCATGAGCTTCGTCAGCGCCGCCGCGCTCGATGCCGGCCTGGACGGGCTGTCGCGCGAGCTTGTAGCCGTCGCCGATACCCGCGGCGGCATCGGCAAGCAGAGCATGGTCCACAATGCCGCGACGCCCGCCATCGATGTCGATCCCGAGACTTACGAAGTGCGCGCCGATGGCGAGCTTCTAACCTGTGAGCCGGCGGAAGAGCTGCCGATGGCGCAGCGCTACTTCCTGTTCTGATGCAACGGGTTGTCGACACCGCACCCGCCGGCGGCTGGCCTGCCGATAGTGCCGCCGATACGGTGACCCTGGACTACGAGGACCGGGCGCGGCGCCGCATCCGCCTGCGCTGCGACTCGGGCTTCACCTTCCTCCTCGACCTGCCCGCCGTGGTCCGGCTCGCCGAGGGCGACGGTTTGCGGCTTGATGACGATCGCTGGATCGCCGTTCGCGCCGCGCTCGAAGCCCTGGTCGAGGTGCCTTGCGAGAGCGGGCAAGCCCTTGCCCGCCTCGCCTGGCATCTTGGCAACCGCCACGTTCCCACGGAGGTCCGGGCCGACGCCATCCGCTTTCGCCACGACCCGGTGATCGTCGACATGATCGAGGGCCTCGGCGCTGAGCCGATAACGCTCGTAGCCCCCTTCCAGCCCGAAGCCGGCGCCTATCACCGTCATGGATGAGCAAGCGCTCTATCCCCTGATGGCATGGCTGTCGCCGGCCTATCCGGTCGGCGCCTACAGCTACAGCCATGCCCTGGAAGCAGCGGTCGAAGAAGGCCTTGTACACGACCGCGGGACATTGCGCGATTGGCTGGAGACCTTGGTGTCAAACGGCGACGGCTGGGTCGATGCCTGCTTCTTTTGCCAGGCTTACGATACCGCCAGCGCCAAGGATTGGCCGGCTCTGACCGCTGTCGCCACACAGGCTCAGGCGCAACGCCCAACGCCCGAAATCGCACGCGAATCCGAGGCCCAGGGCGAGGCCTTCCTGCTTGCCACGTCGCGCGCCTGGCCCCACGCCTGGCTTGACCGCTTGCCGAGGCCTGTTGCCTATCCCGTCGCTGTGGCCGTCGCTTGCGCGGCGTTCGCCGTGCCGCGCCAAGCCGGCCTGGTGGCCTATCTGCACGGCTTCGTCGCCAATCTCGCCTCGGCCGGCATGCGGCTCGTCCCGCTCGGCCAGAGCGACGGCCAGGCGGTCATCGCCGACCTCGCCCAGACCGTTCATGCGGCAGCTGACCGGGCCCCTGGTGTGCCGCTCGACGAGATCGCCAGCGCCACGCCCATGGTCGACTGGCTGTCGATCGCCCACGAGACCCAATATGTGAGGTTGTTCCGCTCATGACCCGTTCTGCGCACGGCCCCGCCCGCATCGGCATCGGCGGCCCGGTCGGCTCCGGCAAGACCGCGCTGACCGATGCGCTTTGCAAAACCCTGCGCGACCGCTTCGAGATCGCC
>CAZVDW010000251.1:0-6321 GCA_964625645.1 uncultured Rhodospirillaceae bacterium | reverse complement strand
GTGTTCTACCTGGTAGGCATCGACGAAATCACTGAGGAGAGACTGAACGTGGACATTTCCGCCCTCAAGGAGCAGCGCCGCCTCGCCGTCGGACCCTTCGCCAGCTTTCATTTCGAGTGCTACCAGACCATGTGGATGCAGATCCACGAAATGCTCTATATCGAGAAGGGCGGCGAGGCGCAGATCGCCGACGAGCTGGCGGCCTACAACCCGCTGATCCCCGACGGCCGCGAGCTGGTGGCCACCCTCATGTTCGGCATCCCCGAGGCCGAGCGCCGTGCCCGCATCCTCGCCAGCCTCGGCGGCGTCGAGGACCGTATCGCCATCGAGATCGACGGCGACCCGGTCGCAGCTTTGCCCGAGGGCGATGTCGAGCGCTCGCGCGAGGACGGCAAGACCTCCGCCGTGCACTTTCTGCATTTCCCCTTCACGGCAGCCCAGATCGCCGCTTTTCGCGACCCGGAAAGCCGCATAACGCTCGCCATATCCCACCCCAATTACGGCCACATCGCCGTCTTCCCCGCCGCCTTGCGCGAGGCGCTCGCCGCCGACTTCGATTGAACCGCACCCTGCGCCCGGATAGCATACACATCTAGGGGGTATGCGGTGGCCGAGGACCAAGGCACGAGACGCTTGGCGGCGATACTGGCGGCGGATGTCGTCGGCTATACGCGGCTGATGCGCGACGACGAGCAGGCCACCATCGCCGCGCTCGAAGCCTGCCGCGCCATCTTCGCCGAAGAAATCGCCAGCCACGGCGGGCGCGTGGTGGACATGGCGGGCGACAGTGTGCTTGCCGTCTTCGAGACCGCCGGCGGTGCGGTCGAGGGCGCCCTTGCCATCCAGGCGCAGCTGGTGGCCCGCGAGGAGCCCGAAGAGCGCCGCATGCGCTATCGCATCGGCGTCAATTCCGGCGATATCGTCGAGAAGGCCGACGGCACGGTCTACGGCGACGGCGTCAACGTCGCCGCGCGCCTCGAAGGCCTGGCCGAGCCCGGCGCGGTCTGCGTCTCGGGCTCGGTATACGATTCGGTCGAAGGCCATCTCGACGCCACATTCGCCTATCTCGGCGAGCAGACGGTCAAGAACGTCGACAAGCCCGTGCGCGCCTATCGCGTGCTTGAGCCCGGCGCCGCAGCGCCCAAGCCCAAGCGCAAGTGGTACCTGATCGTCGCCGCTGCGGCGGTGGTCCTCATTGCCGCCGGTCTTGGCGTGCGCTGGCTGACCTACGTGCCGCCATATTCGGACATGGTCACCGTCACGGGCATGTACACCAACGACCCGGTGCTGGCGGCACCGACCGGCCCGGCCATCGCGGTGCTCCCCTTCGACGACCTCTCCGAGGAGGCGGGCCAGGGTTTTTTCGCCGACGGCCTCACCGAGGACATCATCACCGGGCTCTCGCGCTTCAGCAATCTGCGCGTCATCGCCCGCCACTCGACCTTCCAGTACAAGGGCCAGGCGGTCGATGTGCGCGCGGTCGGCGAGGCGCTCGGCGTGCGCTACGTGCTCGAAGGCAGCGTGCGGCGCTCGGGCGAGTCCTTGCGTGTCTCCGCCCAGCTTCTCGATGCCCGCGACGGCACGCATCTGTGGGCCGACAACTACGCCCGCGACCTCACCACCGCCGACATCTTCGCCATCCAGGACAGCATCATGGAACGGATTGTCGGCACGCTCGGCAGCAATGTCGGTGTCATCAGCCGTGCCCTGCTGGAGGAGACCGCGGTCCGCTACACGGACAATCTCGCCGCCTATGACTGCGTGCTGCGCGCCTACGCCTATTACGGCTTGGCGACCGCGGAAGAGCACTTTGCGGTGCGGGCCTGCCTGGAGGAGGCGGTGGCGCTGGACCCGTCTTATGCCGAGGCCTGGGGCTGGCTCGCCAATATGTATCAGGACGAATACAAATTCGCCTTCAACCCGCGCCCCGATGCGGACGATCCGCTGGCGAGAGCCATCGCCGCATCGCAAAATGCGATCAAGGCCGATGCGACAAGTCAGGTCGGCTACGAGTCCCTGGCCGGCGGGCATTATTTCTCCGGCGACATCGAGCAGTTCCGTACCGCCGCCGAACGCGCGCTGTCGCTCAACCCCAACAACTCGAACACGCTCGCATGGATGGGTTTCCTCACGGCGTATTCGGGATCCTGGAATAGAGGCATCGCCCTGCTCGACAAGGCGGTAAACCTCAATCCCAATCACCCCAGCTGGTATCACGTCGCCTACGCCCTGCATCACTATCACAAGGGCAATTACGACGCGGCGCTGCTGGCGGCCAAGCGCTACAATCTGCCGGGGTTCTATTGGCATCACCTGAACCTGGCGATGATCTACGCACAGCTCGGCCGCCTCGACGAGGCACGGGCTTCGGTCGGTGAGCTTACCGCGCTCTATCCCGGTTACGCCGACGTCGCCCGCGCCGATCTGGAGAAATGGTTCAAGGACGAGGCGCTGGTTGCGGCCATGCTGGAGGGTCTGGAAAAGGCCGGCCTGTTCGAGGCGCCCGAAGCGACACGCCCCGCCATCGCCGTCCTGCCCTTCGCTAACCTGAGCGGCGACGCGGCCCAGGCCTATTTCGCCGACGGCATCACCGAGGAGCTGACCGCGGCGCTGGCGCGCTTCCAGGGCCTGTCTGTCACCGCCCGCACCTCGACCCTCAAATACAAGGAGACGACCGCCGACGCCCGCGACATCGGCGCCGCCCTCGGCGTTGGTTATCTCCTCGAAGGCAGCATCCGCCGCGACGCCGACACCGTGCGCATAACGGCGCAGCTCATTGACACGGGCGACGGTGCACATTTGTGGAGCGAGACCTACGAGCGCGACCTGAGCGCGGCCGGCATCTTCGCCGTCCAGGACGAGATTGCCGCGCGCATTACCGCCACGCTTGCCGGCGTCTGGGGCATCTTGGCAGAGGCCGAAGTGGCGGAGGCCCGCCGCAAGCCACCGCAGAGCCTCGAAAGCTATGACTGCGTGCTTCTCGCCAGCGTCTATTGGGAGCACGCGGCGGTGAAGGAATTTCCCGCCCTGCTCGATTGCCTGGAGCGGGCCGTGGAGGCGGAGCCGGACTACGTGGACGCTTGGATCGAGCTTTCGAATCTCTATACGACCGCCTACGACATGGGGATCGATGCACGCCCCGATCCTCTCGCTCTTGCTCTGGACGCCGCCGAGCACGCGGTACGCCTGGCACCGCGGCACTCCAAGGCACATGAGGCCAAGTCGTCGGTGCATTTCCTTCTGAAACAGAAGGACGAGTTTGCCGAGGAGGCGGAGATCGTTCTCTCGCTGAACCCGAATGATCCCGACACGTTGGCACTTCTGGGCAATCGATTCTGGGCAAGCCAGGTTGATCGGGAGCGTGGCGTGGCCTTGACGCGGCAAGCGATTGCCCTGTTGCCGAACACCCATCCGCCCTGGTTCCTCTACGTCATCTTCTGGGACCATTACACCAATGGCCGCTACGAAGAGGCCCTTGCCACAGCCCTCAAGATCGATCTCGAGGACTACTTCTGGACCCACTACACGCGAGCGATCGCCTATGTGCGCCTCGGCCGCATGTTGGACGCGGAGGCGTCCGTCGCACGGCTCAACGACCTCATACCCGGCTTCTCGATCGAGGTCGCCGAGGCGATCGTCAGGAAGTACTCCGACGACGAGGCGGTTACGGCGCAAACTATGGACGCCCTCCGCCTCGCCGGGGTGCCCGAGACGCCGCCGCCGCCGCCGCGCCCGGCCATCGCCGTCCTGCCCTTCGCCAACTTGAGCGGCGATTCCGGGCAAGACTTTTTCGCCGACGGCATCACCGAGGAGCTGACGGCGGCGCTGGCGCGCTTCCAGGCATTGCGGGTCACCGCCCGCACCTCGACCTTGCCGTATCGCGATCGTGGCGAGGACGTGCGCGCCATCGGTGAAGTGCTGGGTGTTGGCTACCTGCTCGAAGGCAGTGTTCGCCGAGACGGTGACGCGTTGCGCATTACCGCTCAGCTCATCGACACCGGCGACGGCGCACACCTCTGGACGGAGCGCTACGAGCACGACCTCAGTGCTGCCGGCGTCTTCGCCATTCAAGACGACATTACCGAGCAGGTGACCGTTGCCCTGGCCAGCCGCTACGGCGTCTTGATGGAGCGCGATCTCAATGCGGCGCGCCGCAAGCCGCCGGAGAGAATGGAGAGCTATGACTGCGTGCTTTTGGCCATGGTCTTTTGGGAGCACGCCACGATCGACGATTTTCCCGCATTGCTGGAATGCCTTGAAGAGGCGGTGAAGGCAGAGCCGGATTATGTCGACGGTTGGACCAGGCTCTCACTCCTTTACACGGCCGCATATGAAATGGCTCTTGACGTGCGGCCAGATCCTGCCGCGCTGGCGCTCAACGCCGCAGAGAGAGCGGTTGCTCTGGCGCCAAGGCGCTACGATGCCCATCACGCCAAGGCCGCGGCGCACTTCTTCCTGCACCAGATCGATGCCGCGATTGAAGAGATTGAGATCACCGTATCGCTGAACGCCAACGATCCCGATGTCTTGGCCGAGCTCGGCAACCACCTGGCCCTTGTGGGCGAGAGCGAGCGCGGTATTGCCATGGTGCACCGCGCGATGCGGCTGCAGCCCGATCATCCGAGCTGGTACTACTACCCGACCTTCTGGGACCACTTCAGCAACCGCCGCTACGAAGACGCCTTGGCCGACACTCTCAAGATCGACCTTGACGACGTGTTCTGGACCCACACGACGCGGGCGGTCGCTTATGCTCGCCTTGGCCGTATGGACGAGGCGCGGGCGGCGGTGTCGCGCGCCGCCGAGGTCTATCCAGGCTTCTCGATCGAGACCCAGCGTGCCGAGATGGTGAAGTACAATTCGTCCGACTCGCTGATTGCCGACTACCTCGCCGCCCTCCGCCTCGCCGGTGTGCCCGAGACGCCGCCGGCGCCGGCGCGGCCGGTGATTGTGGTGCTGCCGTTCGACAATATGGGCGGCGATGCGAGCCAAGACTTCTTCGCCGACGGCATTGCTGAGGACATCACGACGCGGCTGTCGCGCTTCGCCGATCTTGCCGTGATCGCGCGCAACTCGGCCTTCCAATACAAGGGCCGGGCCGTGGATGTCGAGGCCGTGGCGGCCGAGCTCGGCGCCGACTACGTCGTTGAAGGCAGCGTGCGCCGGTCGCAGGATCGCGTCCGCGTCACTGCCCAGCTCCTCGAAGCCGGCGCCGCCACCCACATGTGGGCCGAGACCTACGACCGCGATCTCACGGCAGGCGATGTCTTCGACATCCAGGACGAGATCACGAATGAAATCGTGGGTGTTATTGCAGGCGTTCACGGTGTCATCGCGCGCACGGCTGCTACCGCAGCCCGCCAGCGACCCGACAGCCTCGACAGCTATGATTGCCTGCTGCTTGCCTATGCCTATGACCGGCAGGGGACTGCCGAAGGCTTTCATACTGCCAAGACGTGCCTGGACAAAGTGCTGGCGAGTGAGCCCGACTATGTGGATGCGCTTTCCGCCTTCACCTATGTCGCGGCCGACGGCTATGGCATGGGATGGGGCTTGGCCGAAGACGAGCGCGAACGTCTGCTGGCGGAAGCTCTGACAGCTGGTCAACAAGCCGTCACTCTGGCGCCAGACGACGCTAAGAGCCATTGGACGCTCGCCTATGCCCAATTTGTCGCCGGCGATGTACGCGGCTTCCAAGCCCATGCGGAGCGTGCTCTGACGCTTAACCCCAACAATGCCGACGTCATGGGTACTGCGGGTGTCCTGATGACGTTCACAGGCGAATATGATCGCGGCCTCGAGCTGATCGACGAGGCGATGATGCGCAATCCTCATCACCCCGAATGGTGGCATCTCGGCGTGGCCAGCGCGCATTGGTCCGAGGGCCGGAACGATGAGGCTCTGGTCGCCGTTCGCAAGGTCAACCAGCCCGGCAATTTCTGGATGCACATATGGCGCGCGATCGTCTCCACGGCCGTTGGCGATGCCGCTGGTGCCTCCGCCGCACTCGCCGATCTGGAAAGTGTCTATCCCGGGTTCACCATCGCCACGTATCGTGATGAGATCACCTATTGGCAGGTGACGCCGGATTTCGTCGAACGAGCCATCGCCGCCCTCCGCCTCGCTGGCGTGCCCGAAGGCGGCCAGGGCGACTGATCCGCGTCACTCCTCCGGATAGACGCCCCAGAGGTGCGTGCGCTGCATCCAGCCGCGAATGCTTTGCAGGGTGACCTCGCACCAGACGCCGCGGCAGCTGTGCAGCCTGCCCTGGACGCGGGCCTCGGCATGGGCCAGCGCTCGCGATGAGGGGTCGGGGCGGGC
>CAZVDW010000250.1:0-1649 GCA_964625645.1 uncultured Rhodospirillaceae bacterium | reverse complement strand
AGCCCTACCAGTTCGACACCCGCGGCGACCCGGAGCGCGTGACCATCGCCGTCGAGCTGGCCACTGGCGTGCTCACGGTTAGCGCCTCGCGCAAGCGTCTGTTCAGCAGCACGATCTATGTCTTCATTCTCTGGATGGTCGGCACCTCGCTGGTGCTGCTGGCGCTCGCCATCTACTTCCTGCGCCGCCAGATCCGCCCCATGCGCGCACTTGCCCATGCCGCCGACAGCTTCGGCAAGGGCGTGCTGGTGGCCGACTTCAAGCCCTATGGCGCGACGGAAGTGCGCCAAGCCGCTCGCGCCTTTCTGCGCATGCGCGAGCGTATCCGCCGCCAGCTGACCCAGCGCACGGAAATGCTGGCCGGCGTCAGCCATGATTTGCGCACGCCGCTCACCCGCATGAAGCTGCAGCTCGAGATGGGCGCCGATGCCGAGGCCGTGGCCGCGCTCAAGGCCGATGTCGCCGACATGGAGCGCATGATCGAGGGCTATCTCGCCTTCGCCCGCGGCGAGGGCAGCGAGGCCGCCAGCGAGGTAGCCGTTACCGATCTGCTGGCGGAAGTGGCGACGGACGCCCTGCGCAACGGCGTCGCCCTCGGCCTTGGGGCAGTGCCCGACGGCATCGTGCTGACCTTGCGCCGCAATGCGCTCAAGCGCGCCCTGACCAACCTCATCGACAATGCCGCGCGCTATGGCAGCCGCGTCGAGCTCGCCGCCGCCCTCGGGCGCGAGGCGCTGTCGATCACGGTGGACGACGACGGCCCCGGCATTGCGGAAGACAGCCGCGAGGCCGTGCTCAAGCCCTTCTTCCGCCTCGACCCCTCGCGCAACCCGGGCACCGGCGGCGTCGGTCTCGGCCTCTCGATCGCCGCCGACGTGGTGCGCAACCACGGCGGCGACCTGGCTCTCGAAGACTCCCCCCTCGGCGGCCTGCGCGCCCGCGTGACGTTGCCGCTTTAGTGGATCGACCGAGACATTTGAGTCCCCGCGGCGCGCCCCGGCCTTTCGGCTAAAGCGCTCAAATGTCTTGATAAGTTGATCCACCAACCAAAATGGCTGGCGACTCGATGTGATTGATTCGAACCTCTAGGATCAAAGCTCGTTGCGCACACCCAGAATGCCGCTGGCGGTGGCGATCTCTTCGGTCTTCAGGCGGCGGCCGTCGGCCAGGGCTTCCTCGAAGGTCTCGCAGGCCTGGTGGCGGGCGAGGCGCCGCGCGATGAGGGTGTCGATGTCCTCAGCCCCGGTGGCGGCGTGGCCGGCGTGGTAGGCGGCGGCCATGATCTCCGCGAAAGGCGCGCCGATGCGCAGCAGGTGGGCGTTGGCGCCGAGCACGCGCTCATAGGCCTTGTTGTACCAGAGCAGCAGATCCTCGGCGGTATAGAGCACGATGACGGTGTCGAGGTCGTGCACGGTGTCCATCTCGAGGGTTGGCGCCTCGGCATCCGAGTAGCGCAGCACCCAGACCGAGGCCACACCGGGCGGCAGGGGCAGGGCGTCGAGGCGCCCGCCGTCGAGGTCGAGCGAGGCCGGCCGGTTGCCCGACACCGCGCCCTGCAGCATCGCCGCCGTCACCTCGACGCCCGTGGCGGCGAAAGCATCGCTCGTCCAGAGCCTGGCGAAATCGCCCGCCCTGCCATCGCAGATGGC
>CAZVDW010000249.1:0-4137 GCA_964625645.1 uncultured Rhodospirillaceae bacterium | reverse complement strand
ATTGAGTTCGCTCGGCGGCACCTTGTGGCCACGGCCATGGCGCGGCAGGAAGACTAGGCGCTGGCCGTCGAGGGTGCCGTGCAGCATCTCGTCGGACGGCGCGCCGAATGGCGTTTCCATCGCCTTCCATTCGGCATTCTCCAGGCCGTCTATGTCGTAGACGCCGCTGCCGCCGATGATGCCGACGGCATCCCCCCCATCCGGCATGCTATTCGATCCCCAGCAGCTCGACCTCGAAGATCAGGGTCGAGTTGGCCGGAATCAAGCCACCGCCGACGGCGCGGTCGCCATAGGCGAGCTCCGGCGGAATGGTCAGGCGCCGTGAGCCACCGACCTTCATGCCGGCAACGCCCTGGTCCCAGCCGGCAATCACCCGTCCGGCGCCGAGCTGGAAGCCGAACGGCTGGCCGCGGTCGAGGCTCGAATCGAACTTGGACCCGTCGGTCAGCCAGCCGGTGTAGTGAACCAGCACGTTGTCGCCCGCCGCGGCCGTCTGGCCGCTGCCTTCCGTCAGATCCTCGATCATCAATTCCCCCGCAACAGCCATCGAACCACCTACCAACACCAGCCAAAACCCGATCAACAAAGCACGCATGCTCACTCACTCCTAACCCATGTGTTCCGCATAAAAAGCGAGGCTGCGCTCAAGCGCCAGCGCCGCTGCCGCCTCGTCATAGGAGCCGCGCCGGTCGCAATTGAAGCCGTGCCCGGCCTGGTAGAGGAGAACCTCCACGCCGGGCTGTGCCGCCTGCACCGCGTCCACATCCGACAGCGGGATCGCCGCGTCCTGATCGCCGAAATGCATCATCACCGGGCAAGCCGGCTCGAGATCGAGGTTCTGCGCGATCTGGCCGCCGTAATAGCAGACCGCCGCGGCGACGCCGATGGCGCGGCAGGCGCTGACCCAGCTCACCGTGCCGCCCCAGCAATAGCCCACCAGACCGACGGCGCCGTGGGGCCGCAAGGTGCCGATGCAGGTCTGGACGTCGAGCACGGCATCGGTGAGATCGGCCTGGCGCATCAAGGCCAATCCGGCCGCGATGTCGTCCTCGCCATAGCCCAGCTCGACGCCACGCTCGATGCGGTCGAAGAGTGCCGGCGCGTAGACCTCGTAGCCCTGCGCCGCATAGCGCTCGGCAACGCCGCGAATGTGGCCGTTGACGCCGAATATCTCCTGGATGACGACCAGGCCGCCACGGCGCGGGCCGTCGCCGGATGCCGCGACATGATAGGCGTCGAATTGGTGGTCGTCGGCCGCCTTCATCTCGACCATCGCCCTATCCCTCCGTTATCTCCGCTAACCTTATAGCGAATTTACACGTTGAAGCGGAAAAGGATCACGTCGCCGTCGGCCACGCGATAGTCGCGGCCTTCCTGGCGCATCACGCCGGCTTCCTTGGCCTTCAGCTCGCCGCCGAGGCGCACATAGTCGTCATAGGCGATGGTCTCGGCGCAGATGAAGCCGCGCACGAAATCGGTGTGGATGGCGCCGGCGGCATCGACCGCGCTGGCACCCTCGGCGACAGTCCAGGCGCGCGCTTCCTTGGGCCCGGCGGTCAAGAAGGTGATCAGGCCGAGCAGGCGGTAGCCGGCGTGTACGAGCCGATCGAGACCCGAGGCTTCGAGGCCGAGGCTGTCGAGAAAATCCTGCTTCTCGGCGGCATCGCCAAGCTGGGCGATCTCGGCTTCGATGGCAGCGGAGATCACCACCGCCTCGGCGCCCTGCTCGGCGGCCAGCGCCTCGACCTTGGCGCTGAGGCTGTTGCCGGCGGCGGACTCCTCATCGACATTGCAGACGTAGAGCACGGGCTTGGCGGTGAGCAGCTGCATTTGCCGCCACAGCGCTTCCTCGCCCTCGCTCACCGCATGGGCCCGCGCCGGCACGCCGTCCGCCAGCAGCGGCATGGCGCGATCGACCAGCGCCAGGGTCGCCTTCGGCTCGGCATCGCCGCCACGGGCGCGCTTGACCAGGCCTTCGCGCCTGTTTTCCAGGCTTTGCAAGTCCGCCAGCATGAGCTCGGTCTCGACGATCTCCGCGTCGGCCAGCGGATCGACGCTGCCGGAGACGTGGCTGATATCGTCGTCCTCGAAGCAGCGCAGGACATGCACGATGGCATCGACTTCGCGGATGTGGGAGAGGAAGGCGTTGCCAAGGCCTTCGCCGCGGCTGGCGCCGGAGACCAGGCCGGCGATATCGACGAAATCGATATGGGTCGGCACGATACGCGCCGACTTGGCGATCCCGGCGATACGAAAGAGCCGCGCGTCGGGCACCGGCACGCGCCCGACATTGGGCTCGATGGTGCAAAACGGATAGTTCGCGGCCTCCGCCGCGGCGCTGCCGGCCAGGGCGTTGAACAAGGTCGATTTGCCGACATTGGGCAAGCCGACGATGCCGCACCTAAATCCCATCGTCTTCCTCGCTGTCCTGGCCACCAGGGCGCGGGCGCGGCGGCCGCGGGTTCAAGATCACCTGAACCCGGCTCATGAAGCCGCTGTCGTCGTGCCGCGCCAGATGTGGCGCCGCCTCGGCCATGGCGGCCAGGAGGGGATCCAGCCAATCCTGGTCGTCGCGCGCGAAATCGTTCAGCACGTAGGAATGGACCTTGCGCTTGTCGCCCGGATGGCCGATGCCGATACGCAGCCGGCGGTAGGTCTTGCCGTAATGGCTGTCGATGCTGCGCAGGCCGTTATGGCCCGCCGTGCTGCCGCCGATCTTGATCCTGATCTTGCCGGGCACGAGGTCGAGCTCGTCATGCAGCACGACCACATCCTCGCCGCCGAGCTTGTAGAACCGCGCCGCCTCGCCGACGGCAATGCCCGAGCGGTTCATATAGGTGCTGGGCTTGAGGGCTATGACACGCTCGCCGTCGATCCGCCCGTCCGCCACAAGACCGTGGAAGCGCGTCCGGTATGACGTGAATCCGTATTTCTGTGCGATGGCGTCGAGCGCCATGAAGCCGACATTGTGACGGTTCCAGGCATGCTCCGGTCCCGGATTTCCGAGACCGGCCAACAAAAGCATGACGGCGCGGAGCGGGCGCTCAGTCCTCTTCGCCGCCGCCTTCGGCCTCTTCGCCTTCGGCGCCCTCGCCCTCGCCCTCGATCGCGCCTTCGCCATCGAGCTCGAGACCTTCTTCTTCCTCGGCGGCTGCCGCCTCGGCCGCGGCCTCGTCACGCACCACGGTCGGCGCGGCGACGGTTGCCACGGTGAAATCACGGTCGGTGATCGTCGGCACCGCACCCTCGGGCAGGGTGATGGCGGAGATATGCACCGAGTCGCCGATCTCGAGGCCGTCCAGATCGATCACCAGGGCCTCCGGGATCGCATCGACGTTGCATTCGAGCTCGACGGTATGGCGGACGACGTTGATGACGCCGCCACGGCGCAGACCCGGCGACTCTTCCTCGTTGATGAAGCGCACCGCCACCTCGACATTGATGCGCGCGCCGGCGGCAAGCTGCAGGAAATCGACATGCAGCGGCGTATCGCTGACCGGATGGGTTTGCACCTCACGCGGCAGCACGCGCAGCGTCTCGCCGCCCAGCGCCAGCGCATAGAGGCGGCTGAAAAACCCGCCGCGGCCGTATTCGAGATTCAATTCATCCAGTGCCATCGAGACCGCGACCGGCTCCATGCCCGAACCATAGACGACACCCGGCACCCGGCCGGTCCGGCGCAGGGCACGTGCCCCGCCCTTGCCGCGCGGGGTGCGCCCCTCGGCGTTTAAGGTCACGACGTCGACCATCGCTTGAGCTCCTTCACTTTGTCTTGCGGTTGCGGCCTGCTCAGTCGAACAGGCTCGAAACCGAGCTTTCCTCACTGATCCGCCGCATTGCCTCGGCCATGAGCTGAGACATCGACAGGACCCGAATATTGCTGGTCAGGCGCACCGCCTCGGTGGCCAGGATGGTGTCGGTAATCACCATCATCTCCAGCTCCGATGCGGCCACCCGCGCCACCGCACCACCCGACAGCACGCCGTGGGTGACATAGGCGATGACGGACGTAGCACCGGCTTCCTTGAGCGCCACGGCGGCGTTGCACAGGGTGCCGGCGGAATCGACGATATCGTCGACCAGAATGCAGCGCCGGCCGTCCACATCGCCGATGATGTTCATCACCTCGGAGACGCC
>CAZVDW010000248.1:0-6212 GCA_964625645.1 uncultured Rhodospirillaceae bacterium | reverse complement strand
AAGGAATCCCAAATCGCAAGAAAACCGGCCTCCAACCCCTGGTTTCTTGCAAAAAACGAATACTTTAGTCGCTAGAAAACCCAGCCATTTCAAAAGCTAACGATTTCTTCACGGAGAACCAATGAGCACCCGGCCTGCGGTGGCCCGCCTCGACGCCCTGGATGCGTTGCACCGCTTGCCCGATGGCACCGCATCGTGCGGTGCGGCGCGCCTACCCAGTGCGGCGATCCGGGCCATCAAATGATCGTGTATGGTCGAAATATGCTCTTAGATCAGAATCAGGGCGGCGACGACGAAAACCACGATGCCGACGAAGGGCGAGATGTCGAACAGCGCCACCGCCGCGAACAGGGCCAGGGCCAGGAACAGCGCCGGCAAGGAGAGCTGGTCCGTGACCAACGGCTTGGCCAAGGCATAGAGTGCGGCGCCAAGCAACGCCACGGCGCCATAGCGCATACCGACCAGCAGCTTGCGCACCACGGCGCTATCCTGGTGCGCGTCGATGACACGCCAGAGCACCACCGCAAGCACCAGGCCCGGCAGGTTGAGAGCCAGCACACCCGCGAGCATGCCGGGCACGCCAGCGACCTTGAGCCCGATCAATGCGGACAGCTTGACGGCTGTCAGGCCTGGAAAGAGATAGCTGGCGCCGAGCAGCGAGGCGAACTCCTCAATGCTCAGCCAACCGCGATTCTCGACGCATTCCTGCTCGATCAGGGCGATCATCGAATTGCCGCCGCCGAGCGCGAACAGGCCGATGCGGCCGAAGCTGACCAGCAGTTGCCAGGCTTCCAGCATCAAGGTCCGGCAGCGACGCCGGCGAGGAAATCGACGTAGCCCATGATCCGGCCACAGCTCGGCAGCGCGCGCGGGCGCTCGGCCAGAACGCGGCCATGGTCGGGTCCCTCGACGCAGACCGTCCAATGCACCTGATCACGCACGGTGACCTCGGCGAACTCATATCTTAGCGAGGCATCGAAACCGATGCGGAAGCGCCGCTTGCGCGCTTCCAGCAGCCGCGGCGCATAATCGAGACGCGTGAGCAGTGCCTCCAGCGCATCGACATCCTCGATCGGCTCGTCAATCCCGCCGAGGCGGGGAAACAGCGCGGCGATATCGGCGGCGGCGAAGGGGAACTTGAAGATCTGCTTGCGCATGAAGGCCTGTAGCTGGCCATAGGTTTCGATGCGCTGCTTCACCTCCAAGCCCTCGGCGCGCACCTTGACGCTGTCACGGCGCTCCGGGATCAACAGGTAACGGTCCGTCACGCGCGTGGTGGACAATTTGCGCTCGGGCCGCAGAGCCAAGGCGCCGGTGGCGGCCAGGGTCGGAACATTCTCGCTCCAGAACGCACGCCATTCCCACAAGCGCCTGCCCTCGACAGGCGCCGCGGAGCTCGCCGCCTCAGCCCCGGCATAGGCCGCGGTCACGGCGGCGACAATTTCCGAGCCCGCCACGGGCAACTGCGCGGCATGGGCGATTCGCTCCGCCAGGCGCTTCATTTCCTTCGCACCGAGAGCGCGGTCGAACAAACGGCAGGCGTGGGCGAGACCGATCAACAGCCCTTCGCGGGGCTTGATCGGCTTCTTGCGCTCCAGGTGATCGAGCAAACGCCGGATGCGTGCATCGGCCTCCGGCGCAGGCGAAAAACCGGTCACCGTGAAACCGCCGGCAAGCGGCCAGTCATCGGCGATCAGCAGCTTGCGCTCAAGCACCGCGGCCAGCACCGATGCTTCAAGGTCGATCGCCGTGTCACTGAGATCGCCAAGCCAGTCGCCAACCGGCCGTGGCGCCCCGGCGGCGTGGATCCGGCCCAGCACGGAATCGAGATAGGCGATACCGACGGGCGACCAATCGACCAGGCTGAGACGATCGTCAACCACCTCGATTCGCCCTTCCAACATCAAATCCGCCAATGCCCCTCCGGCCAGCGCCAACGCCATGGACGGGCGTGCCGGTGCCGCGCCGGCATCACCGGCAAATGACAGTAGGATCAGATCTTCACACGCTGCAGACATTTCGAATCAGCCGTTATCCAACTGTCATAAAACTGTCACAATTGGCCCGGCAAATCCACCTCGCTACTGGTAAAGCGTCATAATCCGGCCGCGTACCGAGAAGCCGTCCAGGCGATTGAGAAAGCTCATGCCAAGAAGAGACGTGGTCAATCCGGATTGGCTGACGGAGCCCCGCACGTCATCGACGGCGATCGAGCCGATGCTAACGCTTGCCAGTCGTACCGGGGCGCCAAAGGCGGTGCCATTGGCTGTCGCATAGGCGCGCGTGTAGGCCAGACTGTCCGGATCGAGGCCGACGCGAGCCGCGTCCGCGCGGGTCAGCACGACGTCGCTGGCGCCTGTGTCGACGACAAAGATCACCGCCACCCCATCGACCAGACCCTCGACCACGAAATCGCCGCCGGCATCGGCGGTGATCCGCGCCTCGCCCGCGGCGCCAGCGACACCACGGTGGGGGTCGAGCTCGGCGCGAATCGCCTGTGGTGCCAGGTTGCCCTGCTGCCAGGCGGTATAGGCCAGCGCCACCACCCCCAACAGGCCGGCCCAAATCGCCAGATTGCGTAAATTGCCGCTCAAGCGGCCGGAAAAGATCGCCGGGCCGACAATCAGCAACAGCAGCGACGCATAGATGACGCGCATCAGCCCGGCTTCGGATTCCAGCACGCCGGGATTGAGACGATGCAGAACGACCAAGCCGACGACGATGACGGCCAGCAACGCCGCGAATGCGGCCCAGCCACGGCTCAAAGGATATCGAGCACCGCTTCCGGCGGGCGGCCCAACGCCGCCTTGCGCCCCTTGACCACGATCGGGCGCTCGATCAGCACGGGATTGGCCACCATGCCCGCTATCAGTGCCGCTTCATCGAGGCTGTCGTCATCGAGCGCGTTGTCCTTATAGGCTGTTTCCTTGCGCCGCATCAGCTCGCGCGGCGCCAGACCGAGCATCTTCAACAGCCCTGCAAGGGTCTCCGCATCCGGCGGTGTCTTCAGATATTCAATGATGTCCGGCTCAATGCCCTTGTCGCGCAGCAACTGCAGCGTTTGGCGCGACTTGCTGCAGCGCGGGTTGTGATAAATGGTGACGGGCATTGGCAAACCTCGTTCCTTATTTGCTGGTGGCAACGTACACGCCATCCCAGCCTTCGCCAGGCGGCTCAGCGCGAAAATCGTCGATGCGCTCGGCAATGAGGTCGTAGTAATTTCCCATTGCCCAACCATCGGCAAGCTCTCGACAACTGGAGAGGTAGGATTCGCAATCGTCCCAGGCCTGTGAGCGGTAAGCGGCCAGCATTGCATCATGCTGTTCCACGAGCGACATGAATCCATCACTCCCGGCCACGCCGCCATCTCCGATAAGCGTATAAATGCGCTCTGGCCGGGCACGGCCCTTAACTTGGATGAGATCGAGCTCAAGCGTCGCCATGGCGTCGAGCTGGGCCTGCGTGCGCTCGCCAATCACCACATCGACACGATAGGTCTTGCACTGCCCTTCCAGCCGCGACGCCAGATTGACCCCATCGCCGAGCACGGAATAGTCGAAGCGCTGGTCCGAGCCCATATTGCCGACGCACACTTCATCGGTGTTGATGCCGATACCGATACGAATCGGCTTGTGCAGGCGGCCGTCGGCCTCGTCCTCAGCCTCGCGCTCGCGGTTGAGCTCACGACACGCCGCCAACATCGCCAGCGCCGAGGCACAGCCATGTGTGACGTGGGTATCGTCATCGAGCGGCGCATTCCAGAATGCCATCACGCAATCACCGATATATTTGTCGATGGTGCCGCCGCTGGCCATGATGATGCCGGTCATCGGCGTCAGGAAGCGATTGATAAGCTCCGTCAGACCTTCCGGATCGAAGTCCTCGGCAAGCGACGTGAAACCCCGGATGTCGGCGAACATCAGGGTGAGCTCCTTCATCTCGCCACCGAGCTTGAGCCGCGACGGGTCGGTGGCCAAGGTCTCCACCATGGCCGGGGCGAGGAAACGGCCGAAAGCATTGCGAATCTGTTGCCGCTGCGCCTCCTCCCCCCGATAACTCAGATAGCTCAGCGTTATGTAGAGCAGCAGGCCTGTGAGCGAGGCGTATAGCGGATCGGCGAGCAGGTGGTGTTCGCTGAAGGCATACCAGGAGGCCCCGAACATGCCGGCCGACAGCGCCGCACCCAGCAGCAACGTGTAGGTGGCGCCAAGTAGCGGCACGAAGACGACCATCAACAGGCCGAGCGCCACGAGCGCCGTGCCCTCCGCCGCCTCCAGCCAAGGCGGGCGTGTCAGGAAGTTCTCCGTCAGCACGGTTTCGAGGAACTGGGCATGCACCTCGAAGCCGGGCGTGCCCGGCCCCATCGGTGTCTGCTTGATATCGTGCAAACCGAGCGCCGACGTGCCGAACACCACCATGGCGCCGCGCAGGCGCTCCGGCGGCACGCTGCCGTCGAGCACATCCGCCGCCGATATGTAAAGATCCTCCATCGAACGCCGGAAATATGGCCAGACCCGGAAGTTGACGTCCGTTTCGATAGCCGGAACCGTATGTATGCGGACAAGACGCTGTTGCAGCTTTTCGTCCGTCTTTACCAACACGGTGGGCTTGCCGCTGAGCACCCGCAGCATTTCCAGCCCGAGCGCCGGATAGATGTCATCACCAACTGTCACGACCAATGGTAGGCGACGAACCACCTGGTCGATCTCGGGCGGCACGACGATCATGCCGATACCTGCCGCCGCCGCCTCCAATTCCGGGACATTGCGGACCAAGCCGGGAAACTTGTACATAAACGGTTTCGGATCGGGGCCCAATTCGGCGAAGGTCGCTTTTCGCCCAAGCCCTTCGCGAGCCGAAGCCTGCTCCGGAACGCCAGCCTGGCCAAGGACCACCAGCATGCGCCCCATTGCCTTGGCAAGCCGCTCCTCGTTGCTGGGCATCGCCTGCAATTGCGCGACAGTCGCCGCATCCAAGCCCTCCAGCTGGGCCGCCAGAATACCCGGCGACAGGCGGTCATACTCAGGAAACAAGATGTCGAAGCCGATCACCAGAGCCTGATACTCGGCCAGGCGGTCGATCAATCTGGCCAGGATCGCACGCGACCAGGGCCATTGGCCGACACGTTGCAGGCTTTCCTCATCGATATCGAGCAGCACGATCGGCACGGGTGTCGGCGCCGGCTCGCGCGGCAAGATGCGGTGGAATTGATCGAATGTCGCCAAGCGCAAGCTTTGCACCGGAGCTGGATCCCAATGGCGAATGCCCCAGGCCAGGACGAGGATCGCCAGACCGGCGACATGCATCAATTTGATCTTGGGACGCCAGCGCATGTGCCGCTCCGCCCGTCGACGTCAGGCGCTTGCTTGTGGCTCGGGCTCAGGCTCGGCATCCGGGAACGCGTCCGGCAGCGGACCCAGATACTTGCTGACGTCGACCTCGTCGATCTGTTCCGGCAGGAGAAACTGCTCGGCATACTGATCGTAGATCTTGTGCTTGACGAAGAGGTCGAACAGATCCGGATCGATATGATGCTCGTGCTTCATCTTGCCGAGAATGGTCATGGCGACGCTCAGCTTCATGGCCGGCTTGTAGGGGCGATCGCTGGCGGTCAAGGCTTCGAACACATCGGCAATGGCCATCATGCGCGCCGGCACCGACATCTGATAGCGCAAGAGGCCCCGTGGATACCCCTTGCCATCCATCCGCTCATGGTGACCACCAGCGAACTCCGGCACCTTTCGCAGGTTCTTCGGGAACGGCAATTTCTCGAGCATCTCGATCGTCATCACAATGTGATGATTGATGATCTTGCGCTCCTCGGCCGTCAGTGTGCCGCGCCGGATATTCAGATTGTAGACCTCGTTCTCGGTCAGAAACGGCTGGTCTTCACCCTCCGCATCGCGCCAGGTCCGCGCAGCCATTCGCTCCACCCGGTCGACGGCTTCGTCGCTCATGAACTCGCCGCCGATGTTGACGCGCTCGATGAAGGCAAGGTCATCATTGATCTCAGCCACTGTCGCGGCGAATGTTTCACGCAATTCGCCGGCGTCTGATTCCGGGCGTGAGCGCGCCATCAGATAGGCTATCTCGGCGTCGCGCTTGAGGACCTCCGTGCGCGCCCGCACGGTATGCAGGCGGTCATAGATGGTTTCAAGCTTGGTCGCCTTGTCGACGACATATTCCGGCGTCGTCACCTTGCCGCAATCGTG
>CAZVDW010000247.1:0-2323 GCA_964625645.1 uncultured Rhodospirillaceae bacterium | reverse complement strand
GTCTTTCCCGGCGGGCGCGTCGATGCCTACGATCATCGGGTGCGGGTGGCGAGCGAGCTGCGCCCCGAGGTGCGCGATCGTCTCGAGCGTGCCGCCACGCCGGCCCGCGCCCATGCCCTGGCGGTGGCGGCGGTGCGCGAGACCTGGGAGGAGACCGGCCTGCTCCTGGCGCAGCCCCTGCCTTACGGCATGCGCCCGACGGCGCGGGCGCCCTGGGATGCGTTTGCCGAGCGCGGTCTGGCGCCGGCGCTGGATTGCCTTGACTATATCTATCGCGCGGTGACGCCGCCGGGGCGGCCACGGCGTTTCAACGCCCGCTTCTTCCTGGCCGATGCCGCCAACGCCACGGGCGAGCTGGGCGGCGATGGCGAGCTGCTGGATTTGCACTGGGTGGCGCTCGACGATGCCCTGTCGCTGCCGATCCCCCAGGTCACACATCTGGTGCTCGAGGAAGTGCGGCGCATCATGGAGACGCGCCCGGACATGCCCAAGCACCGGCCGCTGCCGCGCTTTCAGACCATCAACGGCCGCTTCGTCTTCGATCACGAATAGGGCTATTCGTCCTCGACCCGCTCGACCTGCAGCACGGTGCCGTCGACGCCGGTCACCTTGACCTCGCTGCCGACCGGCATGTCCTCGCCCGCCACCAGCCACAGGCTGTCGCCGACCCGGGCCCGGCCGCGGCCGTTGCTGATGGGCTCGGCCAGGGTATAGACGCGGCCGATATGCTGATCGCCGCGGCGGTTGAGGTCGGGCCGGTCGGTCTCGACCTGGCCAGGCCGCCAGAACTTGCGCCCGACATAGATGCTGGCGATCGACAGCGCCGAGAACACCAGCAGTTGATAGCGCCAGTCGAACTCCGGCAAGGCCAGCAGCAGCAGGCCCGTGATGCCGGCCGAGACGCCGAGCCAGAGGAACAGGGTGCCCGGCAGCAGCACCTCGAGGATGATGAAGGCGACACCGGCTATCCACCAATGCCAGTACTGGACTTCGGTGAAGAAGGTGGGATCGATTTCCATGGCTCAGGCGTCCCGGTTCCAGGGCCCGTCGCCGCCACGCGCGGCGCCGGCCTGTTTGGCAAGCTCGGCGACGCCGGCCACGGCACCGATCACGCCCGAGGCCTCGAGCGGCATCAGCACCACCTTCTCGTTGTCGGCGCTGGCGATCCCCTGCAAGGCCTCGATATAGCGCTGGGCGATGAAATAATTGATGGCCTGCACGTCGCCGGCCGCGATCGCTTCGGAGACCACGGTCGTCGCCTTGGCTTCGGCTTCGGCGCCGCGCTCGCGCGCCTCGGCCTCGCGGAAGGCGGCCTCGCGCTGGCCTTCCGCGGCCAGCACCACCGACTGCTTGGCGCCCTCGGCGCGCAGGATCTGCGACTGCCGCTCGCCCTCGGCCTCGAGGATCAGGGCCCGGCGCTCGCGCTCGGCCTTCATCTGCCGGGCCATGGAATCGACCAGGTCGCGCGGCGGCGAGATGTCCTTGATCTCGATGCGGGTGATCTTGACGCCCCAGGGATTGGTGGCCTCGTCGACCACCGTCAGAATGCGGCTGTTGATCTGCTCGCGCTGGGACAGCAGCTCATCGAGATCCATCGAGCCCATCACCGTTCTCAGGTTGGTCATGGTCAGGTTGATCGTGGCCAATTCGAGATTGTTGACCTCGTAAGCCGCCTTCGGCGCGTCGAGAATCTGAAAGAAGACCACGCCGTCGACCGTCACCATGGCGTTGTCCTTGGTGATGATCTCCTGGCTCGGCACGTCGAGCACCTGCTCCATCATGTTGAGCTTGGCGCCGATGCCATCGACGATCGGCACGATAAGATTCAAGCCCGGCCGCAAGGTCTTGGTGTAGCGCCCGAAACGCTCGACCGTGTATTCGCGGCCCTGGGGGACGGACTTGACCCCCATGAAAACCAGAATAATTGCAAGAACCAGGACCACGAGGACGAAGATCGTCAAGCCGGTGGGTTCCATTATTCGTTCCCTGTATGCTGTACCAAAGTGGCGACCGGTCGGGGCGGGGCATTTGACAAGCACCCTCCCCACTGGACTTACGATAAAGTGGTACCGCGACAGACGAGTATCGGCAAGAGAGTGATTTGGAATGGCGAAATCTGGCAAGAGCACGAAAAAGCCCGGCTCGGGTTACCAAATAGAGCAGGGGCGGATCGGGGATCTGGTCGGCGAGGTCATGACCCTGTTCGACTCGATGCAGAGCTTTCGCCGGGAATTGGCGTCGATTCGCCATCCCAAGCAGGCCGAGGACCGCTTCGACACCATCGCCGAGCAGCTCGACGCGATCGTCGCCGCCACCGAGGACG
>CAZVDW010000246.1:0-10478 GCA_964625645.1 uncultured Rhodospirillaceae bacterium | reverse complement strand
GGATCGAAAAGGTCAAAACCGAATGGCTGCTCGTCACCCTGGCCTACAACTGTAAGCGCCTCTGCAACCTCAAAGCCGCATAGGCCCGACAAGCAAGCTTTACGATGATGATGAAATCTTCAAATCCGACAGACTGCTAGGACGCTATCCACGGCTTGCCAAAAGTCGCCGACCAGCGTCGCGGCATCCTGATACTCATAGGGCTGGATGGTGCGCAGCCGATGCGTGTGGTCATGTTCGCGCCGTTTCTTACGGCCCTGTCCTCTGGCCGAGGCAACGGCGTGGGCGTCATCAAAGCCGACCAGACGCTCCCCTTGCTCGCGGTCATAGAGCGTAAGCGCATAGTCCAGGCCATGGGGCCGCGTCGGCGAAGGCGGCACCTGAGTGACCCTGAATTCGACCCAATAGCGCGCCTCCTCATCGATCGCCATCTTCTGGCCGTTGAGTTCGAGCAAGGTATCAAAGCTACGATCGTGGGGTGTGCGCGCCACGAGAATCCCTATCACTGGGTGATAGCGTATCAATATCTGATAGGTGTATCAAGAAATTCCGAAGAAAGGACAGGTCACTGCGATGCGGGAACAGGGAGTTAGGCTTCGTGTCGCTTGAACCGGGAAATCGGGCATCGCAATATTCCGCTACGCGGATACCAAATCTCTCTCCCCTCACTCCCGCATCCCCTCATGATGCGGGATCGAGAGAGTTGGGGATTTGGGAAGCGCGAAGCGCTTGGAAAACAGGGAACATGTCCGTCATAAATATCGGGGTCATAAATATCGGGGTCAGGTCTTTCATTTTGACCTTTCAATGATGGTCCCATGTCCGGCGGCCCTTGCTCCGATGTCAAAATGAAAGACCTGACCCCGATATTGTGTGCGTAAGTTTGAGAATACCTTCTGCGCAGCTTCTAGAGCGTTTGAGGTTTAGTCGGCGCCATGGACTTTAGGTCCGCGATTGAGAATGAAAAGTGTCGATTTCAGCTGATTTCGACGCCACCTGGCTCTCCGTATACCCCCTCAACTCTCGCCATGCTCCCACGCCCGCTGCCTGAGCAGCGCCCGCGTATAGGCCCTGAGCGCCGCTTCCCTCTGCACCACGCCAATCAGCCGGCCCGAGGCGCGGCCGTCTACCACCGGCAGCAGGCGCTGGTCGGTGCTTTCGAAGAGGTCGAGGGCGTGGTTGAGGGTGTCGTCGGGGGTGAGGCTTTCGATGTGGTCGTCGCAGAGCTCGGCCGCCGTGGCGTCGCGGTCTGCCGCCGGGTCGAAGAGCAGCGAGCGCAGCGTGGCGTGGGGCAGCATGCCGGTGAGCTTGCCCGCCTCGTCGGTGACGAAAAGGTCTTCCTTGCCGCCGCTGCCCGCGAGGTCGCAGATGGCATCGCCCGCGGTCTCGGGGCTCACCGTGGCGAAGGCGTCGCTCATCAGGCTCGAGATCGGCACGGCGCGGGTGGCGGCGCGCTCGTCGGCGCGGCGCAGGTCGACGCCGCGGGCGCCGAGCTGGCCGATGAAGAAGGATTGCATGCCGAGCTGACGGCTGCTCAGCGAGGAGACCGCCACCGCCACCATCACGGCGATGGTGGTGGCGTAGTCGCCGGTGAGCTCGAAGATGATCAGGATGGTCGAGATCGGCGCGCCCAGCACCGCGCCCGTCACGGCGCCCATGCCGACCAGGCTGTAGGTGCTGACGCTGCCTTGCGCGTCGGGCACGAAGCCGGTGGCGACGAGGCCGAAGGCGGCACCGGTCAGGGCGCCGATGCAAAGGCTCGGCGAGAAGACGCCACCGGCAAAGCCGCTGCCTAAGCTGATACAGGTCGCCGCCGTCTTGGCCAGCACCAGCAGGATCAGCAGCCAGAGCCCGAAGCGCCCGGCCAGCGCCGCGTCGGTGGTCTCGTAACCGACGCCGATGACTTCCGGGAAGACCGCCGCGATGCAGCCGACCAACAGGCCGCCACACGCCGGCAGCAGCCAGGGCGGCACGGGCAGGCGGGCGGCGATGCGCGCGGTCCACAAGGTGCCATGGACGAACAGCATCGCCACCCCGGCGCAGATCAGGCCGAGCAGGAAGAAGGCGGGCAGCTCGTAATAGGTCGAGATCTCCAGGCCCGGCACGACGAAGGCCGGGAAGTCGCCGAAATGGGCGCGGGCGATGATGGTGCCGATCACCGCCGAGACCACCACCGGCGTGAAGGTGCCGAGGCCGTAATGCCCCACCACCACCTCGAGGGCGAAGAAGACCCCTGCAATGGGCGCGTTGAACGAGGCCGCGACGCCGCTGGCGACACCGCAGCCGAGCAGGGTGATGAGCTGCGGCCGGTCGAGGCCCAAGCGCCGGCCGAGCCAGCTCGCCATGGTGGCGGCAAGATGCACCACCGGGCCCTCGCGCCCGACCGAGGCGCCGGCGCCGAGCGCGACGGCGCTGGCGGCCGTCGCCACCAGGCCGTCGCGCAGGCGCATGCGGCCGCCGCGCAGGGCGCAGGCCTCGATGACATCGGCAACGCCGTGGGGGCGGCGGTCGGGCAGCAGGAAGTGGATCATGACCCCGACCACGAGCCCGCCGAGCGCCGGCGCCGCCAGGCGGTGCCACCATTCGAGGTGGATGGCCATGGACAGCACCTGCTCGGAATCCGAGCCGTAGAACAGCAGCTGGACGGCATCGATGGCGTGGCGAAAGCCGATGGCGCCATAGCCGGCGATGACGCCGACCACACAGGCCAGCAGGGACAGCACGAGATGCGGATTGCGCCGCAGACGCTCGCTCAAGGTTTGCAAGCGACCGCCTCGCCGCGGCTATTCGGCTTTTTTGTCGCCGGCCTTCGGGGCCGCCGGCTTGCGTCGCCGCGTGGGCTTGCGCTTCGGCGTTGCCGCCGCGGCCGCGGCCGGGGCTTCGGTCTCGGCGACGCCCGAGCCCATCGGCGAGAAGGGGAAGGGCACGATGTCGCTGACATAGCCGAGGAAGCCGAGCATGTCGCGGAAATAGACGCCGAGCTTGCCGGAGAAGTCCCGCAGATTGCCGTTGACGCCGCCGCTGATCCAGGTCAGCAGATACTGCACCGTGGCCAGGAACACGATCAGCCACAGCGCCGCCCAGGCCAGGATGGCGAAGATGAGCATGTAGAGGAACCGCATCCTGCGGTCGTCATGCGCGACCCGTGTCACCTGGCGCGTCTCGGCAGCGCTGTCCGCCATGCCCCGTCTCCCCAGCCGGCCGCCCATCGCGGTCCGTGGCCCATGATGAATTGGCGCGGGAGGGCTGGCAAGGGGCCTGGGGGAGGTAGCCTGGATTATTCACCGCGCGGCGATGGGATTGGCTCGAAGCGCGAGGTATTGGACGGGTTGACGGGGCAGTTCGAGTAGCTGGGTGGAATGACTCTGTATCGATCTGTGGGCTCGCTGACGACCGGAGTAGCTTTCGGCGATCCAGACAGCCCGAATTCGCTGATGCGATTCAGCGAGTCGCTGAGGCCGTTTTACGGCCTGCCAGGATCGGCCCTGTAAGATTCGCTGTGCACGATTTCGTCGGCTCTACCCTTCAGGACCGGATCTGATTCGGTTGGGCCTCTGATGGCAAGGTGTGACCCTGAGCAGCTATCCAGTGTCGCTCTGGCGTCATTGCCTTTTTTTGAGCGGCGAAATAGTTGTAGGATCGTGTCAATGGGAAATATCCGGAAAATGTCGAAGCATGCGTGCGGACTACCCGATATTATGGGCGCGGGCCGCGTCGCCGCTTGACAGTTCGGAAAGGACATTTTCTCGTCCACGTGGCGAGCCAGTCGGGAGGGAGATTTGCGGGCTTATCGAACTTGCAGTGAAGGACTCAGTTTCGCGAGTTTGCTGATGGGTTTATCCTTCGCCGTGATCGTGGCGGTTTCCGTGCCCGTGGAGGCTGCGCACTTATCCGGCGAAGTCGTCGTCGATGGCGGAAAAGCTCTGAAGAATCTCGTCGTCTTTCTGAGACCGGCCGACGGCACGGCCGTCGCGGCCGCCGCCCGGGAAAGCTATAGCATCACGCAAAGGGGCCGGGTTTTCAGGCCTGATTTCGCCGTCGTGCTGCGGGACGCGGATGTCGATTTCGTCAACAACGAGGAAATGAACATCGACCACAACGTCTTTTCCCTGAGCGAGGTAAAGAAGTTCGATATCGGCTTGGGCGAACAGGGCTCGACCCACAGTATTCAGTTCGAAAATGGCGGCTTGCTGAGATTCTATTGTTCCATTCATAAAAACATGGAGGGAACCATCGTCGTGGTACCGACGCCGTTCTATGCCTATCTCGAAGCGCCCGGATCTTTCGTTATTGGCGACGTTCCGCCCGGCAACTGGGTGGTGGATGTTGCCGTCACCCACCGCCGTTATGCGGCCGAGCCGGTGGAAATCACTCTTGACGACGCAGCGATGGACAATCTCGTCGTGACCGTGGCGAAGAAGAAGAGGAAGTAAAGCCGAGCCATGCGACATGCCCTGGCGTTGATGCTGGTGCTGCTTCTGGGGAGCTGCCAAACAGCTCCCGAGCTCGTTGCCGGCAAGGGTGCCGTTTTCGGCACGGTGGAAACCCGCGCCCACAAGGACTTCATGGAGAAGTTCATGTCGGGGCTGACGCGATACCGCGGCGCTGGCGGCAAAGTCGAATACACCGATGAAATGGTCAATTACGACGCCCTGGATGAAGTCTATGCCGGCTTGATCGACTCCGGGCGGACAACCGCCACGGTTCACGATCTGGAGATCGGCGCGAACGGCATGTCGCTACGATCGCTGGCGATCGCCGTCGGCGATGTCCTGCGCATCCGGAACGCGAGCTCGCGCCCGCTTACCTTTTTCGCCGTCGATCTGGAATCGGAAGACGACTTCCTGGAAATGCCGGTCCTGGCCCCCGGCGAGACCGGCGAGATGACGGTCACCCTGTCGGGAGACCTGGAGATGAGCACCGACGAGGACGAGGCCATCCGGCTCGCCCTTCTTTCCCGGCCCGGCCTGGTCGCCAGGCGGATCAGCAGCGGCGCGTCATATTCGTTCGAGCGCCTGGAGCCCGGAGCCTATGGCCTGATTTTCTGGTATTGGCGGCTCGGCCACCTGGAGCACGAGGTAACGGTCCTGTCCGGTCAGAACGTGCAGGTCAACGAAACCCTGTCGGTCGATAGAATCATCAAATAGGCGTCGGTGTTCCTCTCCCCAACCCGCAAGCAAGGCGATACGGACGATCTTCATGGGATTGCGGGCCAAGATATTCCTGACCTTCGGCGTCATTATCGTTCTGTTGATGGGGTTCATCCAATTTTTCACCAGCGGCACGACCGAGGAGCACGAGATATCGCGCATCGACAACGACCTGTTGATGACGCACAAGCGCTTCGAAAGCAGATTGGAGAGCGAAAGCGGCCATAACCTCAAATTGGTCGAAACCATCATTTCCGATCAGAAATACCGCTCCTTTCTGGCCCAGATAAAGGACAACTTCTATTCCTTCACCGAGGAAATCGCCGCCGATTCCGACGGCGACATCGTGCTCATGGTCGACGAGGACATGACCCTGCGCGGCGTCAGCGCGCCCCGCGACGCGACCGTGCAGCCGACGCAATATCAAGAGCTGATCGAGGAACGCCTGCAAGCGCCTCACGTCAGCGATATCATCGAGACTATCCTTGACAACGGCGAGCGGATTTCCCGCGTCATGGTGTTCGGCGACGACTTGATCAACAGCGTGCATGTGCCGCTGAAGGAATCGATGAGCGACGATTATGCCCTGGGCGTGATCTCCGTCGGGGTGAAGATCAGCGACGCCTGGATCGCCCGAATTCTCGGTGATGACTATGCAGGGATCAATGTCGTCTTTCATGTCGACGGCCGTCCCGTCGCGGCCAATATCTCCGGGCAGCAAAGCGCGAGAATCCTCGAAGTGGCCGCAAGCCATAATGACGGGACGGCGGCATCGTTTGTCCTCGACGATGAGCGATTCATCATGTTGCGCGGTAGTTTCGCCGCTGCCGGCCGGCCGGCTGGCTATGTCCTGAGCGCCAGCCTGGACCGGGCCATGGAACCGTTCGTGCAAATGCAGCTGCGGATATTGTTGATCGGCGCGGCGGCCCTGATGCTGGGGCTGACGGCGATGTTGTTGCTGACCAACCGGATCGTCTCGCCCATCCGTCTGCTGGTTCGCGGCACCGAAGAGGTCGAGGCCGGCAATTACGACTATCAGGTCGACAATCGCTCGCAGGACGAGGTCGGACAATTGTCGCTGGCCTTCAACAAGATGACCCAGGGACTGCGCGAGCGGGAAAAGATCCGCAATCTTTTCGGCAAATACGTCCATCCGTCCATCGTCAGCGATATCATCGAAAACCCCGAAAAGCTCGGCGGCGGCGGGCAGAACCGCATCCAGACGCTGATGTTCAGCGATGTCGCCGGCTTTACCGCGATCGGCCAGGCGATGGACCCGGAAGAGCTGGTGACGCTTCTCAACGACTATCTCGGCGCGATGACCGACGAGCTGGCGGCCTGCGAGGGCATCCTCGACAAATATCTCGGCGACGGCATCATGGCCTTCTGGGGGGAGCCGTTCGCCAAGGAAAACCATGCCCTGCAGGCTTGCCGGGCGGCGCTCAACATGCAGCGCCGGCTGGCCGAGCTCAGGGAAACCTGGCGCGGCCGCGGCTTGGCCCCGCTGTTCGCCCGCATCGGCATCGCCACGGGAGAGGTCATCGTCGGCAATATCGGATCGGAGCAGTCCCGCGACTACACCTGTATCGGCGATACCGTGAACCTCGGCTCGAGGCTGGAGGGCGTGAACAAGGCCTACGGCACCAGCATCATCATCGACCAGGCCACCCGCGACATGGCGGGCGAGGAGATCGCCGTCCGCGAGCTCGATACGGTGGAGGTCATGGGACGGGAAGGAGGCACGCGTATTTTCGAGCTGCGCGGGCTCGCCGGCGGCGCCGAGCGCCAGCGCGATCTCGCCGGCCGCTACGAAATCCTGCTCGAATGCTACCGCAAGGGAGAGTTCGACAAGGCGGCGGCGGGCTTCACCGCCCTGGCCGGCGATTGCGACGACCAGCCAAGCCTGGTGCTGGCCGAGCGCTGCCGTCAATTCCTCAAGAACCCGCCCGCCGACTGGGCCGGAATTCACGCCATGGTCAGCAAATGAGCCCGGTTCCTTCGCCGGCTATGGGAGTTACGGGGGCATGAGACTCGATTGCCGCGCCGAGATCAGCGAGATGAGTTACGGGGACTTTTCAGGCCTTCATGCGGATTGGAGCAAACGGTTGACGGTGTCCTGACACGCTTGACCTGATACAAATCAATGACGACGCAGCGGCAGGCGAGGCACGCTTTGGCGAAACCACGCGTTAGCCGGACGGCTTCCTTACCGGTGAGCGGCTTACCGGTGACCGGGGCGCGGACTGGTCCGGCCAGCCGCAACCCTGATGATGGCAGGAGAGAACATGAAGATTGCACGGGTCAGTTCCGAGATGCGGGGGGAAACCGATCGCCTGCTTGCCGGGGTCGCCGATCAATTGCAGGCTGGGGGCTCGGCTCTTGCCGGTATCGTCAAGGAGTTGGGCCATACCAGCGCCTATGACAACGGCTGCGACATGAAGGTGCGGGTTCTGCCCGCGGGCCCGGTGATCAAGATCACGCAGAACCTGGGCGCGGGGTCCGACGCCTGCCGCTTGGACCCGGGCGCGATCGTCACCGCGGTTGCGACCGTCGAGAACTGTTCGCTCGACAAGGCCGATCTGTTCATCCTCAATAAATTCGGCCCCGAAGAGGCGGCGGGCCGGGGGTTCGTATCCGTCATCGGCAAGGCGCTGGAGCAGGGCATTCCGGTCCTGGTGGGCGTGGGCACAGGCGTGGCCAGCCGCGAGGCGTTCGACACCTTCGCGGCAGGGCTGGCCGAAACGCTACCGGCCGATCCGGACATAATCTGCGAATGGTGCCTTGCGGCGATGTCGGATGATCAAGACGGCGAAAGCGGTTGAGCTAAGGCACGTTCCCCCGACTTGAGTTACGGGGACACGAGACTCGATTGCCGCGCTCAGATCAGCGAGATAAGTTTCGTGCTCCATAATTACCCGGATTGTTCACCGCTGATTGCGCCAAAGGCCGAAACCTGCGGAACCGTCGTTGCCTAACCAAATGGGCGAAAGATTCCGGACACCACCCCGCCGCCGCATGGTTTCGTTGAGCGCTGCGCGCTTGCCAAGCCTCCCGCTCTCTCGCCCCCGCATCAAGACACCAAGAAGGCATGCGGGAGAGAGCGGAGAGAGGCTTGGTTTCCGCGCAGCGGAAGATTGCGCCGGCGGCTGAAGCCATATCCTTCAGCACCACGTTGTCCGGCATGGCATCGGCCAGAAACCGCTTCAGGCGCGCCTTCTCCATCTCAAGGCTATTGAGCCTATGCGCATCCGACACGTCCAGGCTGCCGGACTTCAGCAGGAATTGCACCGTGGCCAGGAGCACCACCAGCCACAGCGCCGCCCAGGCCAGAATGGCGAAAATAACCATGTAGAGAAACCGCATCCTGCGGTCGTCATGGGCGGCCCGTGTCACCTCGCCCGTCTCGGCAGCGCTGTCTGCCATACTCCGTCTCCCCAGCCGGCCGCCCGCCGCGGCCCGGCGCCTATGATGAATTGGCGCGGGGAGGCTGGCAAGGGGGCTGGGCGAGCTGGCCCAGATTACCAAAGTAAAGATTATTCAGACGTGATCATCAGGAGAGCGCACAACTTGATATCGTCGCTATAGGCACAAATTCCGTGACTCTCTGGACGACAACCATCTAGTGTAATCGCGGTCGCTACTCACAGCTTGCGACCAAACCGAACCACGTTTGAGGGCAAGGCGCGTCTCAGCTGTCGATGACTGGTGACACCCATCTTGTTACAGGAATGGAACCCGCGACGGTTCCGCGGGGCGATATTGAGCGCCAAGCCGTCGACTCGCTCCGAGGTTATGCATACCAGGTACTCGCTGCCGCACTAGATTGGGTTGACCTTGATGTCGATGAGAAAATCTACATCGAGGTCGCTGAAGATTATTCCATCGTTGCGCGTAGCGCGCTTGAAGCCGTTCAGGTCAAGGACACCAAGAGGTCTGGGTCCGTTACACTGAATACCGAAGGTGTACGTACGGCGATCGCTGCGTACATCGAGCTTGTTAAGCTGAATCCCGGAAAGCATGTTCAGTTCCGTTATTTCACAACGTCAGAGGTCGGAAGAGAGCGAGCCAAGGCGGATCGCCCCGCTGGCACGGCTGGTATCGATTATTGGAAACAGGTTTCTGCGGGAGCGGACGTAGCACCATTGAGAGCAATCTTGGAAGGTCCAAAGTTTCCAAAGACCGTGAGGGATTTTGTTCGAGAACGAGATGACGAGCCGTTGCGAAATGATTTGATACGAAACGTACGTTGGGAGTGCGGTCAGGCTGAATTTTCTGCTGTCCAAGCAGAACTCGAAGAGCGTCTTGTAGTTCTCGGGAGGGATAGGTTTTCACTGCCCGCCGTTGAGGCGCGATCTCTGGTAAGCCTGATAATTCATCGAGTGCTGGAAAAAAGCGTGTGCCATGATCAACTGGATCGCGTACTGACGCGCGCTGAATTCTATGCGCTGGTCGATGAGGTGACGCGTGTCTCGCTTCCGCGTTCCGAGGTAGATGCCATTGTAAATATGGCTTCGAGAATTTCGGGGTTCTTGGGCGGTGCCAATGATCCTGATAGCCCCCTCCTGAGCGGGCAACCGGGATGGCTGATTGAGGGAGCGACGCTCCCGATCGGAGCAACTCTTCTGCCGCGACCCGTCATAATGTCGCGTATATCGGACGCCATAAGCGGGAGTGGTGTAGTCCTATTACATGGTGGGAGTGGCTTAGGCAAAACCAGTTTGGCCCGGGCCGTGGTTGCGAACACGGATGTCACGTATCACATGGCCAATTTTAGGAACGCAAATGTCCTAAATACCAATAGTCGGCTTAATTTATTGTTCTCTCGCATCGCGGAGCTGGACACCCGTATCCTAATTCTTGACGATGTGGATCATATTGACGATCCGGAAGTTGCGATGATGTTGGCGCGCGTCATCAATTCAATGCACCGTCGGGATCGCGCTATCATTATCACTAGCAACCGGGAACCTTCCATTGATTTATTGGATGTGCTGACCCTGCAATTACATTCGGTAATTGAGTGTCCATATTTTTTAGAGGATGACGTGCGCGAGTTGACGCGAATTCATGGCGGTGATCCCGATACCTGGGGGCGGCTTGCGTTCCACGCGGGAGGCTCTGGGCATCCCCAGCTCACACATGCTTTCGTAATCGGAGCCGCGTTTCGTGGATGGCCCAGAGAATTACTTAACGAAGTTATTGCAAGGGGCTTCTCATCTGACGATACGGACGCTGCTCGGGAGTCCGCCCGTAGGCGCTTGGTGTCTGCGATGTCAGAAGGGGCACGGACTCTACTCTACCGTTTAAGCCTAACGATAGGTCCGTTTA